>JAICGW010000001.1 GCA_025922945.1 Acidimicrobiia bacterium
CGGTCGCACTGGCTTCCTACCTTCGCAGCCAGGGCAGAGCCGAGGGCGAACTCGTTATCGAGCAGGGTGCCGAGATGGGCCATCCCTCGTTGATCCAACTGCGCTGGGATCCGTCTCACACCCATCTCGGGGGCGAGGTGCAAAAGGACGAGGTTCGGTTCCTCAGCATTTGATTACCTCCTCGCCATACCCTCCGCCGGTGGCAGATGCCTCTGCCCCCGCCTCCTCGGCCAACCTGGGGCCGGGCTTCGACGTGCTGGCACTAGCGCTCGAGCTGCGCTGTCGGGTGCGAGCGGTTCCGGCTCAGGAGTGGGCAATCGAGCATGTCGGAGAGGAGCGACCGCAAGGCTCAGCAGACGCCGTGTTGGTGGCAGCGCAGCGTGCGGTCGGCATCGATCTCCCCTTGCGATTGACTGTCGACAACCAGATACCGATCGGCAAGGGGCTCGGATCCTCGGCTGCCGCCGCTACCGCCGGCGCTGTTGCCGCGTGGCGGGCGCACGGAGAGGAACCGGAAGATCGCCAAGTCTTCGATCTAGTCGCGGCGATGGAGGACCACCCCGATAACGCCGCCGCCTCTGTCTACGGCGGCCTGGTGCTGTGTGCCCACGACGGGTCGGTGCTGCGCCTTCCGTTGCACCCGGGGCTCATACCGCTGGTGGCGGTTCCCGACTCCACGCTCGCCACCAATGAAGCCCGGGCGGCGCTGCCGGATCGTCTGGAACGCGCGACGGTGGTTCGTTCACTCAGCCGGCTGGCGGCTCTGGTGGCCGGGTTGATGAGCGGGGACGGAGGTCTGTTGGCAGCTGCTGCCGGCGACGAGATGCACGAAACCCCGCGCAACTCGCTTCGACCTGAGGCCGGAGAGGCGGTGGCCGCCGCCCGTGCTGCGGGCGCAGCTCATGCTTCCTGGTCCGGTTCGGGGCCGGCGGTGGTAGCGTTGGTTGATCCAGCAAACGTTGTAAGAGTGGCGCGGGCCCTCGAATCAGCCATCGCCGGTGGCAGGGTGCTGGAGTTGAAAGTGGCCGCTACTGGCTACGAGTAATAACCCAGATGCCTGTTGGTTTTGACCGACTGAGCCTGGGGCGGCCAAGCTAGTTCCGTTCTAATCAATCACGTTTGAGGATCCATGGGTTCACTGATCAAGAAGAGACGCAAGAAGATGTCCAAGCACAAGTATCGCAAGCGTCTTAAGGCCAACCGCCACAAGAAGAAGTAACGATCACCACGTTCTCTGGGCTGGTAGGTAGCCAGGGCCGCCCTGCGAGCCCTGGGTTCCCATCATGACGGTGACGTACCGGCGAGAGGGGTCGGTGGCAATCATCACCATTGATCGCCCAGAGCGGCGGAACGCCATCGATTTGGCTGCTGCGGACTCCTTGCGGGCCTGCTGGAAGCAATTCGACTCCGACGACGGCGCCCATGTCGGAATCCTTTATGGCGAGGGCGGTCACTTCTCCGCCGGCGGCGATCTCAAGGTCTTCGACCTGGTCGACCATCCCGATGGCTACCTCGGGTTTACCCGCACCAACGTGGGCAAGCCCACGATCGCCGCCATCGAGGGTTATTGCGTCGCCGGGGGACTGGAGATGGCTCTCTGGTGCGACCTTCGGGTCGCCTCGGAAGCGGCGGTGTTTGGCTGCTTCGAGCGTCGGTTTGGCGTGCCCTTGATAGACGGAGGAACCCAACGACTCCCGTTGATCATCGGTCGGGGGCGGGCGCTCGACCTGGTGCTCACCGGGAGAGAGGTCGATGCCAGCGAAGCTGTGGCGATTGGGCTCGTCAATCGCGTGGTTCCGATCGGGGAGGCTCTCGGAGCCAGCATCGCTCTGGCGGAATCGATCGCAGCTCATCCACAGATCACACTTCGCAGCGATCGGGCCGCGCTTTTGCGGGGAGTCGAGCTGCGACTTGATGTCGAGCGACAGCTGGGACTCGAAGCGTTAGGGCAACGAGGCGCTGAAGGAATCGAGTGGTTTAGGTCGGGTGATGGTCGTGGCGGGAGACAGATCGACTAGTGGTCTTTGAGGAATCGTTCGATCTCGTCGACCAAGTCGCCACCGGTGTCCCTCTCGTCTTGGATTTCGGCTTCGAGCTTGCGCACGTACTGGGTTAGCTCCTCGTTGCGAGCGAGGGCCGCATCGACGGAGAGGCGGAACTCGATGCTGGCGGCGGCGAGATCGGAGGTGGCGATATCTATCCCCAGCACCTCTCCGGCTTTCCGCACCAAGGCATATGTGGCGGGTGGGTAGTCGGCACCACCTAGGTAGTGAGGCACGGCAGCCCAAATTGACATGGTTTCAAAACCAGCTTCACCGAGTTGCTGGGTGAGCACTCCGACGATGCCAGTCGGACCTTCGTAGTTGGTCGACGCGATCTCGTGCCCGGCCAGAAGCTCGGGGTTGGCGCTTGACCCCACGAGGGGCGTGGGACGGCTGTGAGGGACTTGTCCCAAGAACGCGCCGAGCAGTACGACGCGATCAACACTGATAGAACCCAGGACCTCGGCCACGGCCTCGCCAAAAGCTCGCCACCGCAGGTTGGGCTCTTCACCGAGGAGAACAACCACGTCGCGGTCGGGTAGGTGCAGGGCGTGAAACTCGTTGCGCGGCCAGTGCACCATGCGCATTCCCGAGTCGACAAACTCCACTTGTGGGCGGGTGTCGGTGAAGTTGTAGAACTCGTCAGGATCGATCAGGGCGAAGGCGTCGCCTTCGATTGTGGCGATCAAGTGAGCGGCTGCCGATGTCGAGCAGTTGCCGGCATCACCCCAGCCGGAGAATGCGATCACCGCCACCGGCGAGCGCAAATCCGGATGGCGGAACCACTCGACGCTTGCCATGCGGACACCCTACCGGCCCCGCCGTATTGCGTCAGGTGATTGTCGGATTTGCTCCCCGGAGGCGCAGGCTGTTGATAACCACCGACACCGACGACAGCGCCATGGCCGCAGCCGCAATCATTGGATCGAGGAAGCCGAAGGCGGCCAGGGGAATGGCGGCCACGTTGTAGGCGAAGGCCCAGAAGAGGTTCTGGCGAATGACCGCAAGGGTTTTTCGGGCCAGCTTTAGCGCCGTGGGGACGAGGGCGGGGTCGCCGGACATCAACACCACGTTGGCGGTCTCGACCGCGACGTCGGTTCCTGTCCCGATGGCAATTCCGAGATCGGCCGTAGTCAGCGCCGGAGCGTCGTTGATGCCGTCGCCGACGAAAGCGACTTGGCCTTGAGTTTGCCAGCGTCTGATCTCGTCAGCTTTGTCGCCTGGCAAAACCTCGGAGATGACGTCAACGATGCCGAGGTCTGCGGCGATGGCGGAGGCCGTTCGGGAATTGTCACCGGTGAGCATGGCAACCCTTAGGCCCATCGCGCGCAGGGTTGCAACTGCAGCCCTCGAGGTCGGCCTCAGTTCGTCGGCTGCTGCCAGAACGGCTCGCGCCTCACCGCGATAGCCGGCCAGAAACGCCGTCTTTCCCTCCGCTTCGAGGCGGGCCATTGCTTCGAGCTGGTCATCGGAGATCGGGAGCCCACGGTCGGCCAGCAGCTTGGGCTTTCCGGCGACGATCTCGATCCCACCGGCCCAACCGACTACTCCCAAGCCGCCAAGGGACTCGACGTCGGTTGCCTCTCCCACCACAAAGCCCCGCTGCTCGGCTCCCAGAGCGACGGCCTTGCCGATTGGGTGACCGCTGGCGGCCTCGATCGCGGCCACCAACGGAAGCAGATAGTCCGGGTCCTCATCGGTCACCACATCAGTGAGCGTCATCGCCCCGGTGGTCAAAGTTCCGGTCTTATCGAAGACGAGGGTTTCGATCCGTTGAGCTCGTTCGAAGACCTCGGGATTCTTAAACAGCACCCCCAACTCAGCGGCGCGGCCGCTCCCGACCATGATTGCCGTCGGAGTGGCCAGGCCGAGGGCACACGGGCAGGCGATGATCAACACGGCTACCGCGGCCCGCACCGAGTCCGCGGCCGGATGGCCGGTGGCCAGCCAGACAATGAAAGTGACAAGCGCAATGGAGATGACCAAGGGGACGAAGACCGAAGAGATGCGATCGGCCAGGCGCTGCACTGGAGCCTTTCCAGATTGCGCCTCCTCAACCAGGGCGATGATTCGGTGCAACGCATCGTCTTCGCCGACCCTGGTGGCCTTGACCAGGACCAAACGTTCTTGGTTGATGGTGGCGCCCAGAACCTCCTCGCCTTCTCCCTTGGAGATGCCGGTCGATTCGCCGGTGAGCATCGACTCGTCGAACGAGGAGTGTCCCGCGGTGATGACGCCGTCGGTCGGTACCTTTTCGCCCGGTCGCACCACCATCACGTCTCCGGGAATCAGCTCCTCGATGTCCACAATCCGATCGCCCTGGCTGGTGCGGATCGTCGCCTGTTGAGCGCCCAACTGGAGGAGGGCGGTCAAGGCCTGTCCGGCCCGACCTTTGGCTCGCGCCTCGAGTGCCCGACCGAGCGTGATGAGCGTGACGATGATCGCCGCCGTTTCAAAGAAGACCTCGCCCTGGTTGAAAAGCGCCCAGACTGACCAGATGAAGGCCACCAGGGAACCGAGCGAGATGAGGGTGTCCATCCCCACCGACCGCGATCGCGCCTGTTTCCAAGCGACACGATGGAATTGGGCGCCGATGCCAAGCACTACCGGGGCGGTGAGGGCGAGCTGCAGCCAGCGGAGGCCGCTGTCATCCATCCCCCCGAACATGGCGATGATCATCGCCGGGAGGGAGAGGAGCGCCGCGATCCAAAACCGGCGCCACTGAGCTTTCTCCTCGGCGCCGTGTCGCACTCGAGATCGGGTGTGGTCGCCTGGGTCGGACACCGCGAGGCCGTATCCGATCTTCGAAACGGCCTCGATCAGGTCGCCGGGCTGGGATGCGGATGATCGCACCCTGGCTCGGGCGGCGGCCAGGTTGACGGTCGCGCTCTCCACTCCCGGTTGGCGCGCCAGAACCCGTTCGATACGAGCCGCGCACGAGGCACAGGTCATCCCCTCGACGTCGAAGGTCAGGGTTTCAGACTGCTTGGTGTTCGTTATCGGGCCACCTCATAGCCGGCTTCGTCCAGGGTGGCGACGATCTCGGGAAGGGTCACGGCGTTGTCGTCGAAGTCAATTGCCACGGTCCGCTGGTCGATGTCGACTTCAACCATGCCGATGCCATCGAGCTGACCCACCGCCCCCTCAATCGTCTTCTTGCAGTGATCGCAGGAGATTCCAGGGACATTCAAGGTGG
This sequence comes from Acidimicrobiia bacterium, assembly GCA_025922945.1. Lineage (GTDB taxonomy): Bacteria > Actinomycetota > Acidimicrobiia > Spongiisociales > ZC4RG35 > JACCTH01. The sequence continues at coordinate 5,239 of JAICGW010000001.1, forward strand.
TGTTCATATCGCTTCCTTTCCGGGTCCGGTGACGGCCCGGGTGTACTTCAGGGTTTCCATAAGCTCATCGATCATCTCGGCGGACCTGCCCGCGCGGATCGCCTCGGTGACGCAGGTCTCGAGGTGGTTTTGGAGGACGACCCGGTTCACCTTCTCGAGCGATGCCTGGAGGGCGGAGACCTGTTTCATCACCTCCGGGCAGTATCGATCTTCCTCGACCATGCCAATGACGGCGTCCAGGTGGCCCCGCACGGTCCGTAAACGATTGAGAGCCGAGCGCCGGTGGGCATCATTCATGCCCTCATCCTACCCCACCCGGGGTGGGTTCAGACACCATTGGATTCGAGGTCTGGCAAAGGCGAGGCCCCGGCGGAGGGGACGCCGGGGCCTCTCTTTCTAGGATTCGCAGTGTCGGGGGAGGGGGAGAGAACCTGACCCAGCGCTCCTAGAAGTCTCAGGTCCCTTCGGGGAGAATCCGGCCCCGAACCCGAGGAAAGCGGACGGGGGCGTGGGCATAGCAATAGTCACGACGGTTGTATTGGCTGAGCCTGGTCTCGCACTCCTTGTGGGAGCAGACCCGATCCTGGGCGTAACGACGCGATGGACGGGTCATTCCCCGTATCGCTGAACCTTTAAGTGTATCTGACATAGGTTGGGCCTCCTTCCTGGCGGCCTTAACGGATACAACAGATCTATCTGACCAATTCTTCCGCTATGCCAGGTTCCCAACACGCCCCCCTCCCAAACAAAGTGGCCCCTTGTTGGCAGAGGCGCCCACGGGTCCTGGCCCGGCTCTCCACCAGTCTTACTGCACCTGGTTAAACGCCCCTTAAAGGGCTATTTCCCTTCGGGGAGTTCTCTCCCTTATACGCCTAGACCGGAGGTTCGGTTCCCATCCCAAGTTTGCGGAGAAAGGCTTCGTTGTTGGGTTCGCGGCCGAGAAAGGCGCGTAAGTGTTCCATCCCGTCCCGGCTCCCACCCCGCTCCAGAACCTCCCGGCGGTAATCGGCACCGACCTTGGGATTGGTGACCCCCTCTTTCTCGAACCGGCTCCACATGTCGTCGCCGTACACCTCCGACCAGAGGTATCCGTAGTAGCCGGCGTCATATCCCCCCAATAAGTGTCCAAATGACGCCGGATAGAAGGTGTCGGGGTGGACCGGAAAGAGACTGACTTGAGTCGAGCGGACGTGGATATCGTCGAGGTCTTTTTGCGGTGTCTCGTCGTGCATCCACATGTCGAGCAGCCCGAATTGGGCCTGGCGCAGGGTCAGCAAGGCAATGTTGAGGTTCTTGGCAGCGGTGAGTTGAGAGACCAGCTCGGGCGGGATCGGTTGACCGGTTTGATAGTGACGGGCGAAGCGGGCCAGGACCTGGGGCTGCCAGGTCCAGTTCTCCATGATCTGGCTGGGGGCCTCGACGAAGTCGCCCTCGGTGGAGGTGCCGGAGAACTTGGTGAGCTCGGCCCTGGTCAGGGTTTGATGGAGAATGTGGCCGAACTCGTGAAAGAAGGTCTCGACCTCCTGGTGCTGGAGGAGGGAAGGTCGTTCGGTCCCGGGCTTGGTGAAGTTGGCGACGATCGCCGCCAATGGCTTCTGGTAGCTGCCGTCGTCGAGCCGACGCCCAGGAATCAGCGGGAAGGCGGCGGCATGGCTGAACTTTCCCTCCCGCGGGAAGAGATCCATGAAGAAATGGGCGATTTCTTGCCCGGTGGCGGCGTCGTCGATGGCATAGGCGAAAACGTCTGGGTGCCAGGAAGGTCGGTCGATCTTCCGATAACGGAGCCCGAATACCTCGCCGGTCAGCTCGAGCATCCCATCGAGGACTTGCTGTAGGGGGAAATGAGCAGCCACTTCGGTCGGGTCGACGCCATAGTCGCGCCGGCGAAGCTGGGTGTCGTAGTAGCGGAAGTCGTAGCCCTGGAGCTCGCCATCGAAGCCATCGGCTCGGAGCATCTCGGTGAGCTTTCCGAGCTCGGATTGTCCGATCTCGGAGAGACCGGGGAGCAGGGAGGCATAGAAGGAGCGGACCGCCTCCGGATTCTTGGCCATCTTCTCTTCGAGCTGGTGGTGCGCCCACGAAGGTTGAGAGAAGATCTCGGCGATCCTCTGACGTGCCGCGATGGCTTCCTCGAGTAGCGGTCGGTTGGGTTCGACCGCCCGACTGTTGAACTTCCGGGAGAGCTCCTCGCGGAGATCGCGGCGGGGTGAGTTCTCCATGAACGGGACCACGTCGGGATACGCCATCGTCACCTTCAACGTCCCCTCGGTATCTCCGGCTTCAAGTCCCTCGATATAGGACTCCGGCATCCCCTCGAGATCATCCCGGGTGACCACGAGGTGGTCTTGATGTTCGTCGATGTTGCGCTGGAAGAGCACTCCGAGCTCAACCAGGCGCTCGGTGAGCTTTTTGACCTCGGCCCGCGAGTCATCGTCGAGCTCGTGTCCTGCCTTGCGAAGGTCTCGGAGGAGAAACTCGAGCATGCGGCGGCGCTCACCTGAAAGCCCTGCGGCCTCCGGGGATTCCGAATAGGACTTTATGGCGCGGTAGAAATCGGGCCGAAAGACCAGCTCCACGGCCCACTTTTGGATTCGCTCCTCGGCGGCATTGCCGGCGTCGCGAACCTCCTTCTCGGTGTGGACATAACCCATGAACGCGGTCCGGCCATAAGCATTAACCAAGCGATCCTCGATCTCGTTCAGCGGAGCAAGGACGCTGTCGTAAGTGGCCTCGGTCGTCGGATCCACGACCCCGGCCACGAGTCGATCCGCTTCCGAAAGGGCGGCCTCGAGATCCTCAGTGATCCCGGAAGCGGTCACCTGCGTGTAGTCGAACATCGGCCGAAGACAATAGATGGCAGACAAATACAAAGGACAAAGACGTCAGATATCAGATGTCAGATATCAGAGGCAGATGTCAGACGAAGGTGGGCGGCGTGGTGAGTTCCAGAGGCTGGCCGTGGCGGTAGGAGGCTAGGACCCTGGTGCCGGCGACATCAGCGGTCTGCAGAGGGTCGCGATCGATGACGATCACGTGGGAAGGTTCGCCCACTTGGAGAGTCGGCCCGTAGAGCTCGTAGGCGGATCGAGCGCTGAGGCCACCGATGCGCGCCGCCGCCATTCCTTCCCAGGGACTTGGAGTCTCGACCGGGCAGTCCGAGCCTCCCCGCAGCGGTATCCCTTCTTCTTCCATCTGACCCAGCGCATAGGTGTGTGCGACCCGGCGACCGAGCCTCTTCTTGAGCCAGGTCACCTCCGAGGTGATAAAGCTCGGCTGCACTGAGGCGGTGATGCCGAGGTGGGCCATGCGCTGGCGGGCCGTGGGTGTGAGCACGGATGCATGCTCGATGCGAAGAGCAGCTTCGTCTGCGCCTGCGACCACGAGGTCACGAAGAAGGTCGAGAACCGCGTCGTTGGCCCGATCACCAATGGCGTGGATGGCGACCACCCCGCCGAGGTCGAGAGCGGCTCGTGCCATCTCATCGGCGTGGGGGCGACGCAAGCGCATGATGCCCACGTTGTCGGGGTCATCGCTGAAGCCTTCATGGAGAGCTGCGGTACGACCACCGAGGGCTCCGTCGGCAAACTCCTTCCAGCCCCCGAACTTGATGTTGGTGCCTGCACCCTGCAGTGCGGCGGCGGCAGAGCCCAGACTCGGAGGATCCGGTGCGGTCACCAGTACCTCGAAATCAAGGGGCACCCGGGGGGCCAGGGACATCAGGGTCGTCAATTCCTCTGGCACCTCGCAAAAGAGCGGGTCGCTCGTCGAAACGATGGCGGTGATCGTCCCCAGCCCCAGGCTGGCCAGGCCCACCAGCGACTGTTCGACGATTTCGGGGGCCAGGGGGAACTGCCTGGAGGCGACCTCACGCAGGACGGGCCCGATCTCTTCTTCGCGCAGGATCCCGTCAGGGTGATCGCTGAGGCCGGCCAGTGCCAGCGCCGCACTATTGGCGACGGCGATGTGGCCGCAATAGCGATGGAGCAAGATCGGCGTGGTCGCCACCATCTCGTCAAGCTCCCAGCGGTTGGGGAGACGTAGTTCGGAGAGGGCCTCGTCGTCGAGGCGGGTTGCCGTCAATGACTCGCCCGGTTGCAAACGGGCTGCCGCCGCTTGCAGCCGCTTGCGCAGGCCGTCGAAATCGGGCACTTCTTTGAGGGTGAGCCGGGAGAGGGCAGCGGCGTAGCCCAGGGGATGGAAGTGGTGATCGTGCCGAGGTGCACCGAGGAAGCCTTCGTGTTGGCTCACCTCGTAGGTGCCATCGAACTCGGCGCGACGGCCGATCGCGGCAATCCGATCACCGTCGATCAGGACCGAGTCGGCGTCGGCGAGGCCGACGATGCCCGAGGAGACGAGAAGACGTCTCATTTGATGTGTTCCGGAATGGCGAGGCCTACCGCAGCCACTAAATCGTGATGGATGCCACCGTTGCTGGCCACGATGCCGCTGTCGTCAAGGCGGTACGGCTTGCCGAGATGATTCGTGACCATGCCTCCAGCTTCGGTAATCATCAGTACGCCTGCGCCGGTATCCCAGGGACTGATCCCGAACTCCCAGTATCCGTCGTATCGACCGCACGCGACCCAGGCCAGATCGAGGGCCGCGCTGCCGAGCCGCCGGATTCCCTGCACCCGGGCGAGCACATGGCCGAGATTCTCGGCGTAAGCCTCTCCGTGGAGGTTGCGGTCGTACGGAAAACCAGTGGCGATCATGGCGTTCTTGAGGACTCGCTCCTCGGAGACATTGATCGGAGCGGCCTCGATTTCCGAACCCTTCCCTTGCTGGGCGATGAACTCCTCATGTCGGGTCACATCCTCGATGACACCCACTGCGGGCTGCCCGTCAACCCAGAGGGCGACTGAAACGGAGACGTGGGGGATCCCGTGGATGAAGTTGACGGTCCCATCCAGTGGGTCGACGATCCAGACCCTTCCCTCTTCCCAACCGGTGCCACCGCTTTCCTCGGCCAGGATGGCGTCGTGGGGCCGGAACCTCCGCAACAACCCGATGATCGCTTCCTCGGCCTGGTTGTCCACGTCGGTGACGGGATTGGCGTCGCCCTTGAAACGAGTGCCGACAACCGATCCCAGGGCCGCAAAGACGATGGCGGCTCCGGTTCGGGCGGCATCGACGGCAACCTCGAGATCGGACGGTCTCACGGGATCAATCTTCGCATTCGTACACTCCACCTCGTGCGGTCGGCATTGCTCTCTCTGGCCGCGGCTGGGTTGTTGGTGCTCGCGTTTCCCCCCTATTCGATTGCCTTTCTTGTCCCGGTGGCCCTGGCATTGTTTCTTTACACTTTGCGGCGCACACGCCATCCCCTGCTCTGCGGCGTGATCTTCGGCTGGGGATTCTTCAGTGGCCTCGTGTACTGGGTAGGAGAGCTGGGCTTTATCGCCGTCGCCCCCCTGGTGTTCGTGTTCGGGCTTTATCCGGGACTCTATGGGTGGCTTGTCGCCCGGGTCCCGGACGGGTCTCCGTTCTTCGCGGCGGCCGTGGGAGGTTGGGCGCTGCTCGAGTTGATTCGGGTTCGATTCCCGGTGGGTGGCTTCGAGTGGGGCCTCACCGGCTACCCCATAGGCGAGTACCGGTGGACCCGGGAGGCGGCGGCGTTCGTCGGCACCAGCGGTTGGGGAGTGGTGCTCATGGCGCTGGCGGCGGGACTGGTGCTTTCTTGGGAACGACGCCGAATCACAAAGCCCCTGCTCGTCGCCGGAGGGGCCACGGTGATCCTGGCCCTTTTGGGTGCTTCGGTCCCGGGACGGGCGACCGGCGATACGGTGCGGGTGGCCATAGTGCAGGGCTCGACTCCGTGTCCCCTCGAGCACTGCTTTGGTGAGCGGCAGGCAACTTACGAGATGCATCTCGCGCAAACCCGTGCCATTCGGGAAGGATCTGTCGAACTCGTCGTTTGGCCGGAGGGATCGACCGGTTCCTTCGATGCGGATCCGGTCTTGGTCCCCGAGGTGGCGGCGGAGATCGGGGCCGAGGCTGCTCGCATCGGGGCCTCGTTCCTCGTGGGAGGCGACCGACCGATCAGCGACACTGAATGGATCAACGCCATTGTCGCCTTCGATGAGGATGGCGAGATTGTCGGCGAGTATCGCAAGCGGCACCCGGTCCCGTTTGGGGAGTACATCCCGGCGCGGCCGTTGTTCGATTGGATCCCTGCCCTCTCGCAGGTGCCGAGAGACATGATCAGAGGTGATCGCAGCGGTGTGTTCGATCTCGTTCCCGGACGTATTGGCACCATTATTTCCTTCGAAGGGGCCTTCGCTCGCTACGGCCGCACCGCGGCCCGGGCCGGGGCAGAGCTCTTGGTGGTGGCCAGCAACGAAGGGAGCTACGAGTTCACGCCGGTCTCGGATCAATTCATTGGCATGACCAGGATGCGGTCTGCCGAGCTCGGGTTGGATGTCGTCCACGCCGCCGTCACCGGCAAGTCCACTTTCATCACCGATGGCGGGGTGGTAGGTGAGGCCGCCGATTTCCTTGCGGAAACCGTGATCTATGAGGACCTTGAGCTGGCGACCGGTCCGTTGACTCTGTACGCCAGATGGGGGGACTGGGTGCAGATCGTCACCGTTTCTGCCGCCGCTCTCTACTTCTTTTGGAAGCGCCCCTCCGCCAGGCGGGAAATCCCCTCCTAACGTTGACCGATGCCCAAGTTCGCCTGGCTGGCCTCCCACGAGTCGTATCAACCAGAGGTGTTGATCGACCAGGTGATCGCCGCCGACCGCGCTGGATTCGATTGCATCACTGCCTCCGACCATTTCCATCCCTGGGTCGACGATCAATCTGCAGCGGGCTTTGTCTGGACGTGGCTGGGAGCGGCGGCAATGCGGGCAGAGCGGATGACCTTCGTAACCTCCGTTACCTGCCCGCTCTTTCACTACCACCCCGCTCTGGTGGCCCAGGCTGCTGCCACCGTGTCCCGACTAGCTAAAGGCGGGTTTGTCCTCGGCGTCGGTACCGGGGAAAACATCAACGAGGGGCCCTTCGGATACGAGTTTCCCGGATACGGGGAGCGGATTCGACGGATGAAAGAGGCTCTTGAGATCATCCAACGGTTGCTGAGGGGTGAGAAGCTCGATTACGAAGGCACCTACTACCAGGTCCGCAAGGCCAAGCTCTACAGCCCGCCAATCGGCGGTGTCCCAGTGTGGATGGCGGCGGGCGGGGAGCAATCGGCCGCCTTTGCCGGCAGGAATTGTGTCGGGCTCATCACCTCGGTCAAGGATCCAGCCGAGACCGTGGCCAAAATCATCAAACCCTTCCTGGCGGAGCGGACCGGCCCCAGCTCAGTGATGGCGACCCGCTGGCTGGTCCTCGCCGCCTCCGATGACGAGGCCTGGGAGGCACTGGGATCGATGAGAGGCCTGCGCGCTCCCGGTCGATCGGAGGCCATCGATCCCATGGTCTTGCGCAAAGCCGCCGACGAGATGGATCCCAAGGAGATCCTCTCCAAATACTCCATCGTCTCCGGTCCCGAAGAGATCATCGAGGCCTACCGACCATTGGTAACCGAGATCGATGCCGACATCATCTCGATCCAGGTGGCGTCAACCGATCCGCACCGAGCAATCGACATGATCGGGCGCGAGGTGCTGCCCGAGCTGAGGCGTTCCTATTGAAAGATCTCCCTACACAGGCGAGTTCGCAGCGCATTCGACCGCCGATTCCCTATTGGGAAGAATGTGGTTCGTCCCACCGTCTCAGAAGTGCCTCTCCGCGCGGAGAAAGTCGATACCCGACCCGCAGGCTGAGCGTCAATCCCATGTTCTTGAGCTTGCGGACGTCGGTCTTGAAGGGCTGAGTTTCCCGACCAAACCATTGAGCCAGATCGGGCGCTCGCCGGCCCGGATTTGCGGCGATGGCTTGGAGTACCGCTCGTGTCCAAGGACCATGTGAGGAAGCGCGGTCGAGGCGGTCGAGTCGGCGAGAAATTTGAGAGATCTCCTCTGGGGTCAGCTGGTCATTTTCGGCGAGCAAGGTCCGCGGGTCCGGTTCGGTAACGATGTGAAAGCGCACTCGATAGAGAGGGAGACCGTCGCGCTCGGGCAGATCGGAAACGAGAGAAGCGGCGTCGGCATGTCCCGCGGCACGCGCTTCGTCATCATCGATATCACTGGCGTCGATCACCCCCACCTCGTCGACCTCGATGATTCCCGCGGCAGTCCGGTACCGGCGCCCGGCGAGGACCTGTTGGGTCTTCCAGCGTCGGAAAGCCATCGTCACCTGGCCGTCGGCGACGGGCTGCCAGTACTGCTTGAGAAACCTCATTTCAGTTGGATAAAGGTCAAGCGCCGTAGAGCAGGTCAGCCATCAAATAGGCCGACTTGATTCCCAGATCGGCATAGCAGTTGTTCATCAGCACGGAGACGGTTTCGGCCCGGTCGGATAGCTCTCGCACCCGCGGCACCCACTCGGCCAGTTCCTTCTTCGAGTAGTCGTAGCGGAAGCGCTCGGCGGCGGAGATTCCCCTCTTCTCCCAGGTGTCCTCATTGCGCCCGTGAAACCGAATCTCGGCGATGGGGGCGGTAACGGCCGTCACCGGTGGCACCGAGCTCTTGAAGCCTTGGGGCTCGTCGACGCACACATAGGCGAGCTGGTGACGCTCCAAGAAGTCAAGGGTGTCCTGGCGGTTCTCTTCGTCGAGCCAGCGCCCGTTTCGAAACTCGACTGCAATCTGAAAGTCGGCTAGATGCTCGGCGGCCCACTTCAGATAGCCGAAGCTTCCCCGGGTGGGATAGACGAAGGGCGGCATTTGGAACAGCACGACGCCCAGCTTCCCAGCCGAATGCAATGGCATGAGCGCCTCTCGAAAGCGCGCCACCGCATCGGCCTGGAGAGTCCTTGGTAGGTCCCGCATGTAGATGTTGCGTTTCTCGGAGAGCTCCGTAGGCAGTTCTTCCCGAAAGTCCTTCCACAAAGCGGAAGGGGGCGTGGGATGTTGGGTCAATAGTCGGAACGCTTTGATGTCGAACGTGAAGCCGGGTGGGGTTCTCTCCACCCACAAGCCGGCGGTCTTCTCGATTGGCGGGGCGTAATACGTGGAATCCACCTCGACGATCGAGAATTCGTCGGCATAGAAGGAGAGCCTCTCTTCGGCGGTCATCTTCTCCCGGGGATAGAACGCATCGGTCTTGGTCAGCGTCGGATCGGTCCACGAGCAGGTCCCGACGCGGATGTTGTCTGAGCTCAGCGCCTCGATTGATTTCTTCATGATGCCTCCAACGAACGAGCCATACGTGAGGTCAGGCCGGCGACATAGTTTCTCAGCTCGGGAGGCTCGTGAATCACGAAGTCGACGCCGAGCCAGGTGATCTGAAATGCGAGCCACTCGAGCTGATCGCCCTCGAGGCGTAGCAAAGAATGTTCCTCATCGATGGCTTCGACACTCACGTCCCGTAGCTGCCTGGTGACTTCTTCCGCTGGGGCCGCGATGGTGGCCGACACCCGATAACGAGTGGGTATCGAACGCAGGGACTCGGTGACATAGCTGGCGGCGTCTCCCCCGGGGATGGCCCGAGGCTTGAAGTCGAACTTGGTGGCACGGGGGGCCTTGATCCGATCGAGGCGAAAGGTTCGCCAGTCATCGCGCTCGCGATCGAAAGCGACGAGGTACCAGCGCTGGCGCAGGGAAACGAGCTGGTGCGGCTCGACGTGGCGTTCGCTGTCCTCACCCTCGCGACTGGTGTATTCGAAACGAAGCCGCTCGTGATCTCGACAGGCCTGGGCGATCGTGGTCAAGACTTCGGCATCGACTTTGACCCAGGCGCGGATCATGGGTACGACGGCCGACTGCAGCATGTTTATCCGGCGCCGGATGCGGGGAGGAAGGACGTTCTCCAACTTTGAGAGAGCGCGCAAGGAGGTTTCTTCGATGCCGGTGATGGTTCCCCCGGCAGCCGTCAAGAGCCCCATGGCGATGGCAACGGCCTCCTCATCATCGAGGAGCAGCGGCGGGATATCGCTGCCGGCTCCCAGCTGGTATCCGCCAAAGGGTCCGGGGGTGGCGGCCACCGGGTAGCCGAGATCGCGGAGGCGCTCGATGTCCCGTCGCAGGGTTCGCTCCGAGACCTCGAGTCGGTCGAGGAGCTCGTGACCAGACCAGGTGCGGCGGGTTTGCAGAAGTGACAACAATCGCAGCAGCCGGGCGGTGGTGTCAGCCATGAGACACCAAATATTGTAGGAAATCCGGTCAGATACTGGCATGAACCTTGGCTAGGTTTCCAGGAGTTGAAGTTGACAGTTCCGACAGCCGTATGACATCATAAAGATGTCACTAAGCTGTCAGAAGGAGGGAGAAGCGATGAACCAAGTGATACGAGCCGAGGGACTCGTCAAGCACTACAAGGAGGTCAAGGCCCTCGATGGTCTTGACCTGGCCGTCCCCGAGGGGAAGGTGCTGGGCTTGCTCGGCCCCAACGGAGCCGGCAAGACCACGGCCGTCCGCATCCTCACAACCCTGCTCGAGGCCGACGCCGGCCGGGCGGAGGTGGCGGGGGTCGATGTGGCGGCCAACCCCGACCAGGTCCGCGCGATGATCGGGCTTTCGGGTCAGTACGCCGCGGTTGACGAGTACCTGACCGGGTTTGAGAATCTCGATCTCTTTGGGAGGCTCTACCGCCTGGGTCGGGCCAAGGCCAGATCCCGCGCCCGCGAGCTGCTCGAGCGCTTTGATCTCAATGACGCCGCCGACCGTCCGGTGAAGACCTATTCGGGAGGCATGCGTCGCCGCCTCGACCTGGCCGGGGCACTGGTGGCAGATCCGAAGGTGCTGTTTCTCGACGAGCCCACGACCGGTCTCGACCCTCGCGGGCGAGTGGAGATGTGGGAAGTAATCCGAGAGATGGTGGCAGGCGGAACCACCTTGCTATTGACGACCCAGTACTTGGAGGAGGCCGACCGCCTCGCGGACGAAATCGTCGTCATCGACCACGGCCGCGCCATCGCTCAAGGAACTGCCGACCAACTGAAGGACCAGATCGGAGGCGAGCGAGTCGAGCTGGTAATCGAGTCGGCGGCCAACCTGGGGCGAGCCATGGAAACAGTGAATTCTTTCTCCACCGGAGAAGTAGTAGTGGATGAGCAGAGCCGCACCCTTACCGCGCCGGTAACCGGGGGCAGCGGGGTGCTGGTCGAGGTGCTTCGGCAGCTCGACTCGAATTCGGTCAAGGTGCTCGAGTTCGCCTTACGCCGGCCGACGCTCGATGACGTCTTCCTCACCCTGACCGGTCACGGGGCCGAGAACGGCAACTCTGAACAACCCCAAAAGAAGAAAGTGAGTGCCTGATGAGTCAACTGATGTGGCTAGCCGCCGACGGATACAACGTCACCCGGCGCAACCTGATCAAGATCAAGCGCATGCCGGAGCTGATGGTGTGGGTGTTGATGTCCCCGATCATGTTCGTGCTGTTGTTCTCGTATGTCTTCGGCGGATCTATCAACGTTCCGGGGGTTAACTACCGCGAGTTTCTCATTGCGGGGATCTTTGCCCAGACCGTCGTTTTCGGGGCCACTTACACAGGTGCCTCCTTGGCTGAGGACATGCAGAAGGGGATCATCGATCGCTTCCGGTCTTTGCCGATGACCAGGTCAGCAGTGTTGGTGGGACGGACCGCAAGCGACATCGTCTACAACGTGTTGTCGATCACAATCATGTCCCTGACCGGGCTCCTGGTGGGATGGCGGATTCGAACTTCATTTTGGGAAGCGGTGGCCGGATTCGGTCTTCTGCTGTTGTTCTCCTACGCCTTCTCATGGGTGATGGCTACCGTCGGTTTGGCAGTACCGAGTCCAGAGGTGGTGAACAACGCCTCGTTCATGGTGATCATGCCGCTGACTTTCGTCTCCAATGCCTTCGTTCCGAGCGACAGCTTGCCGACCCCCCTTCGGATTTTTGCCGAGTGGAATCCGGTATCGGCCGTCACCCAGGCAGCCCGTGAGCTCTTCGGGAACACCAACCCGCTGGCGCCGGCGTCGGAGGCGTGGTCGATGCAGAATCCCATTCTCTACACCCTGATCTGGGTGGTGGTGATCCTGGCGATCTTCGTACCGTTCGCGGTGGCCCTGTACAAGCGCGCCGCCCGCAAGTAGCCGAACGAACTGAGCCGTTTCCTCCCCCAGCGAACGAAGTAAGAGTTGGGGGAGGCGGCGGCGAAGCCACCGAAGGGGGTTGGGGGAGGTGGCGGCGAAGCCGCCGGAGGGGGTTCGGGGGTAAACCGAGGCGAAGCCGGGGAGGGGGCTTAGCTGGGGAGGGTGAAGCGGATCTCGGTTCCACCTTCGGGTCGGTTGTGCGCCTCGATCACCCCGCCGTGGGCCCGCACCAGATCGCGAGCGATGGCCAAACCGAGCCCGGTCCCAGTCGAGTCCGGACCCCTGACAAACCGCTCGAATATGCGGGGCAGCAAGTCGGGGGCGATACCCGGGCCCTGATCGATGACGGCTACCTCGTGTCCAGTGGCGGTCGATTGGTGACCAATGGTCACCACATCTCGGGCTTGGGAATGACGAAGAGCGTTGGACAGAAGGTTGGCGATTACCTCTCGCAGCCGCACGGGATCGGCCTCGACAGCGGCCCGCCCGCCTTCGATGACGATGTTGACGCCGGCGCGATCGGCTACACCCCGATAGGACGAGACAACCTCTTCGAGGAGCCCCGGTAGGTCGACCTCTTCCTTCTCCAGCTTGAGCTCGCCGGCTTCGGATAGCGACAGCGTCCGGAGGTCATCGAGGAGATGGGACATCACGCAGATCTCCTCGAGCAGTCGATTGAGCTGATCGGGCTCGGGGGGATGCACGCCATCGATCAACGCCTCGATCTCGCCTTGCAAGACCGTGAGCGGAGTCCTGAGTTCGTGACCGAGGTCGGCCAGCAGTTGCCGTCGTTGGGCAGAGGCGGTTTCCAGTCGCTTCGCCATTTCGTTGAACGACGCCACCACCTCCCGCAGCGGACCGCCCTCCACCTCGTCCACCCGCACGCTGTAGTCACCCTCGGCCAGGCGGGAGGTGGCGTTGACCAGGCTCCGAACCGGAAAAAAGCGGGGGCGATATCGGCGCCGCCCGATGAGGAAGAAGAAAAGAAAGAACAAGATCGGGAACCAGGGGAACCAGAAAAAACCTCGACCGCTCTCTTTGATGGCATACGAGATCCCGCAAAGACCAAAGAGAACGAGTGGTGGGATCAACCACCACCATCGGAAGCGGTCGCGAGGATGACCCGGGGGCCAGTGTTCTCCCTCCGGCCACCACTCCGGCCGGCGGCTAGACATCGGCCAACTTGTAGCCGACGCCATGAACTGTGATCAGGTAGCGCGGCCTCCGAGGATCGGGCTCGAGTTTGCGCCGCAGATTCTTGACATGGGCATCGATTGCCCGCTCGTACGACGGAAACGACACCCCGCGAATCGCCTCCAGCATCTGCCCGCGCGTGAAGACCCTTCCCGGCTGGCGGCCCAGGGCCGCCAACAGGTCGAATTCGGTTGAGGTCAAGTCGATCGCGACCGGCCCCCGTCGAACTTCGTGACGGGGGATGTCGATGGTGAGATCGCCCACCATCATCACCGCGGGAGCCAACCCGGCGGCGTCGGTGCGACGCAGGACGGCCCTCACCCTGGCTACCAGCTCTTTGGGGCTGAATGGCTTCGTCAGGTAATCGTCGGCCCCCAATTCCAATCCAACGATGCGATCGGCCTCTTCCGTGCGAGCGGTAATTACCACCACCGGTACCGGCGAGAAGGTTCGCAACGATCGGATCACGTCCAGACCGTCGAGACCGGGAAGGCCAAGGTCGAGAACGATCAGATCGGGCTTGGTTTGACGGGCTGCGGCCAGGGCCCCAGGTCCGTCGGAGGCGGTGACCACGACGAAACCCGCCTGCTCCAGGTAGTCCCGGACCAGGCGGGTGATCTTCAACTCGTCGTCAACCACCAACACCGTGCGCATCAGAGTTGATTATCGGCCCGCGCTACGCGGGAGGCGCCTGACCTTCGTCTTTGTGAGCTTGATCGTGCATTTCCCGGAATCGCCCTTCGATGTACTCATGACGCGATCCCCAGTCTCCACCGCCCGGTCCTCCCCAAGGCCCTCGACGCCGAAAGGCCGAGAAGATGAGGAAGAAGAACAGCAGGGGGAAGATCCAGAAGAACGGGAAGAAGCCGAAGCCGTAGCCGCGGTGGCCCCATCCTCGATCGACCACTACGGTCGATGCCCCGTCTTCCGCGCCTGTGGCGGCGGCCGTGATAGCTCCGGATTCGTAACCATTCTGATAGGCAACATAAATCGCGGCTCCGACCAGCACCACGGCAAGAGCGATGGCCAGTATTCGTGATGTCCTGTTCACAAGGTCTCCTTTCAGTCCTGTGTCGAGACCAAGATGGCCGACGGATGTGAAGGACTCGTGAAGATGATGCGGAGGTTCCGATGAGAACGTTGGTAGTGCTGGCGGCGATCGTCTGCGGGATCGCGGTGGCGATTCAGGCCCAGTTCACGGGCGCCATGCAGCGCCAGATCGGCACTTTGGAGTCGACCTTCATCACCTATTTCTCCGGCGGGCTCATCATTGCCCTCGTTACCCTCGCCGCTCGAGGAGGGAATCTGGCTGCCGCCCGGAGCCTCCCCTGGTATGTCTGGAGCGCCGGCGTTCTCGGTCTCGTCATCATCTTCACGCTCTCGCTCTCCGTGGGCCAGATCGGTTTAGTCCCGGCTTTGGTGATCATCACTGTCAGTCAGTTCGTGGTTGGGGCCGTCATCAACCATTTCGGCTTGCTCGGCGCCGCGATCAACCCGATGGACTTCTCCAAGCTCCTGGGGTTCGTGCTGCTTGGGGCGGGGACCTTCTTTGTACTGCGATGAATTCAGGTAAGGGGCGCGAAGGCAAACGGGACCGCAAAGCGCAGACACCAGATCAGAACCCCGCGGTGGGTGGCGGGATCGAATTCGGCTGGCAACTCGTAGTTCTGGCCCCCGCGATTCCCTTTCAGTTTTCCGAGATCGAGGTAAATGTTTGGAACTCCCGCTTCGTAGGCGTTGCCCGCGATCACCCAGACATAGAGGTCAGGCCCGTTTTGGATGTCGGTGTCGTCCTCGAAGCGAAGAACGTACTTCCCTTCGTCCTCGTAGATGGTGGCGGTACCTGCGGCGCGGTGATCGATACCAGCGAAATCACCGCGGACGAGAACAACGGGACCCGCACTTGAAGAAGCACTCGGTTGTGAATTGGTAGGAGCCGGAACGGTGACCGATGACGGGGCGGGTTCTACCGAGGTGGTCGCGGCGGTCGTAGTCGCGAAGGCTTCGCTCAGCGATTCATCGACCGGATCGTCGGCAAAGAGTTTGTCAGGTCGGAAGAGCAGAAAGCCTGCGATCAGGGCAATGGCGAGGCTGGCGAAAAGGTAGGGACGCTTCATGTCCCTCCTAACCCCACCCTCTCACGTCTCGTTCCCGGAGTGACACTAGGTTGGGCCGCCGCCGAGATCAGGAGTGAGAGATGAGCAGTGCGCTGGAGAATTTGCTGCAGGAGAACCGCTCCTTTCCTCCCGATCCTGCTTTTGTCCGGGCAGCCAACGCTCAACCAGGCATCCATGAACAAGCCGAGGAAGACTGGAAGGGCTACTGGCTCGACCAGGCAGTCAACCGTCTCTCGTGGTTCGAAGCTCCGCAGCAAACTCTCGACGATACGAACGCTCCGTTTTACCGGTGGTTCACGGATGGTGTGATCAATCTCTCCTACAACTGCCTCGATCGACACCTCGATTCATCGGCGGAGAAGGTCGCCTACCACTGGATCGGCGAGCCAGGAGAGACCCGCACTCTCACCTACCGGGACCTCTACCGGGAGGTTTGCCGCTTCGCCAATGCCCTGCGCTCGCTCGGACTCAAGAAGGGTGATACCGCCGCCCTCTATATGGGCATGGTGCCGGAGCTGCCGGTGGCGATGCTCGCCTGCGCCCGGATCGGCGTGATCCATTCAGCAGTCTTCGGTGGCTTCTCGGCCGAAGCCCTGATCGACCGCATCAACGACGCCGAATCCACCGTGGTGATCACCCAGGACTTCGCCTGGCGAGCGGGTAAGGAAGTGCCGCTCAAAGCCAATACCGATAACGCCGTGGCTCGAACTCCCTCGGTCAAGAATGTCATCGTCCTGCGCCGAACGGGTTCTGAGGTGGCGATGACCGAAGGACGCGACATTTGGTGGGACGAGCTAGTCGCCGATCAATCCGACGAGTGTGAACCCGAGCGGCTGATGGCCGAAGATCCGCTCTACATCCTTTACACCTCCGGTACCACGGGCAAGCCGAAGGGCATT
The DNA here is from genome assembly GCA_025922945.1 of Acidimicrobiia bacterium. Lineage (GTDB taxonomy): Bacteria > Actinomycetota > Acidimicrobiia > Spongiisociales > ZC4RG35 > JACCTH01. Next base: position 21,554 of record JAICGW010000001.1, read on the forward strand.
GTCCACACGCAGGGTGGCTATCTCACCCAGGTCGCCACTAGTCACAGCCAGGTCTTCGATCACAAGCCGGATGAGGACATCTACTGGTGCGCGGCCGACATCGGCTGGGTGACCGGGCACAGCTACATCGTCTATGGGCCCTTGACCAACCGGGCGACCTCGATCATCTACGAGGGGGCGCCCAATTTTCCCGACTTCGACCGGCTGTGGAAGATCATCGAGGACTACAAGGTCACGATTCTTTACACCGCTCCGACCGCCATCCGCTCGTTCATGAAGTGGGGAGAGGAGTATCCCGGCCGTCACGATCTCAGTTCCCTGCGCTTGCTGGGTTCGGTGGGAGAGCCGATCAATCCCGAGGCCTGGATGTGGTATCAGCGCGTGATCGGTGGCGAGCGCTGTCCCGTGGTCGATACCTGGTGGCAGACGGAGACCGGGGCGATCATGATCAGCCCGCTTCCCGGCATCACCTCTACCAAACCGGGCTCGGCCACTCGTCCGCTGCCGGGGCTCTCGGCCGATGTGGTGGACGAGACCGGGGCCTCGGTCCCCCTCGGGGGCGGGGGCTTTCTCGTGATCGACCGGCCCTGGCCGGCGATGGCCCGCACGATTCACGGAGACCCGGATCGGTTCGTCGAAACCTACTGGTCCCGCTTCCCGGGCCGCTACTTCCCCGGCGATGGGGCCAAGCGGGACGAGGACGGGTACTTCTGGTTGCTCGGCCGGGTGGATGACATCATGTTGGTCTCGGGTCACAACATCTCCACCACGGAGGTGGAATCGGCCCTGGTTTCACACCCGGCGGTAGCCGAGGCGGCGGTGGTGGGGCGTAAGGATGATCTCACCGGGCAAGCGATCGCCGCTTTCGTCACCCTGCGCGGTCAGGTGGAAGGCGATGAGACTCTCTTGCGTGAACTGCGCGAGCACGTTGGCTCCACTATCGGACCGATCGCCAAGCCGAAGTCGATCGTATTTACCAACGACCTTCCCAAGACCCGCTCGGGAAAGATCATGCGCCGGCTGCTGCGCGATATCTCCGAGAATCGCCAGCTCGGTGATGTCACCACCCTCGCCAACGAAGCCGTCGTGGAAGAGATCGCCGAGATGGCAGCCAGCACCTCGTCGGAGGAATAGTGGGCCGAACGAAGCTGGCCTTGCAAGCGCTGGTCGTTCTGGCCGCGGTGCTCCTCACTATCTGGTTGATCTACCGACCAGGAGGAGTTGGCGGCTATTGATCGAGGTTCGCCTGGCCGGGGCCGGCGACCTTCCCGAAATGCACCGGATTTGGTGGGCGACCGGTTCATCGCCGGGCAAGCACAATCCCTGGTTTGCTCATGTGCTCCGGACGGGACGGATGGTGGTGGCGGTCGAGGGCGAGCAGGTGGTGGGTTTCGCCGGTCATCGAATGGTTTGGCAAACGAACGTCATCTCCGACTGCTTCGTCGATCCCGCCTGCCAAGGTGTGGGGATCGGCACCGCCATGCTCACCTTTCTGCTTCCGCCCGGCGAAGAGGTGATGACGCTGGCCTCCGACGATCCCAAAGCGCATTCCCTCTACCGCCGATGGGGAATGCGGCCGGTGGTCGACTGCCCGTACCTGCAAGCGACGGGCAGAGGAGACGGCATGACCCACGAAAACGACACGTATCCGATCCCGTCCGCCGACCTGCCCCATCTGCAGGGTGACCTCGGCTGTCAGTTCGTGCGGGCACAGGACAGCCTGGCGGCCATCACCGAGCACTCGATTGAGTCGTCGCTCCTGACCCCGGGCGACGACCCGATCGCAGTTTTCCAAGCGTTCTTGGGAAGAGCGGGGACGGTCGAGTTACAGATGGGCGAGTCACATCCCGCCTTCGGGTCCTTCGAATGCATGGAGACCTTCCGCGACACGTTGATGGCGACGCCCGATGCCCAGATCCCCGATCCGCGACGGATCACCTACAACGGCGACCTGCTAGCCGTTGGTTACTGACATGGCGGCCAAGGTTCACAGGCTCGACCTCGAGCAAGCCCGCCAAATTGCGGTTCGGGCACAGCTGCTCGACGGCGAGCGGCCGGCGAATCTCCTCGAGGTGGTGAAGCGGCTGACATTCATCCAACTCGACCCGACGGCGGCGGTGGCGCCCAGCGTCGATCTGGTTGCTTTCGGGCGCCTGGGTTCCTCGTATCGCCCCGAGGACTTAGGGGAGGCGATGGAGCAAAGGTCCATCTTCGAACATCGATTCATGGAGCCCAACGCGCCCGCGGTGGCGCTGGTGCGGCCGATGGACGATCTCGGGTTGTTCCTGGTTGAGATGCGAACGCTGCCGAGGTACGCAAGCACCCGGGAGTGGCTCCGGGCTAACGATGGGTTTCGCCGCGACGTGCTCGACCTCCTGGGTCGCTCAGGACCGCTTCTCTCCCGCGACATACCGGACACTGGAGCCGTGTCGTGGGCGTCGACGGGATGGTCCAACAATCGCAACGTGACCCAGATGCTCGAAATCCTCCTCATCCGAGGCGAAGTAGCCATCGCCGGGCGGCGGGGAAGGCAACGCCTCTGGGATCTGGCCGAACGCGTGTATCCCTTCCCGATCGAGGAAGTACCGATGGCTGAAGCGATGCGAGCCCGCGCAGAGCGAATCCTGCAATCCCTCGGACTCGCCCGCCCGAAGGTGGTGGGCGATGTGGGCGAGCCGGCCACAGTGGAGGAGACGACGGGAGAGTGGCGAGTTGATCCCGGGGCTATCGGCCGGCCCTTCGCCGGTCGGACGGTGATGCTCTCTCCATTCGACCGGCTGATCCACGATCGCGACCGGAGCCGTGATCTATTCGACTTCGAGTACCTGCTCGAGATGTACAAACCGGCGAACCAGCGCCGCTGGGGCTACTTCGCCCTGCCGATCCTTCACCACGAGCGGCTGATCGGAAAGCTCGACGCGGTGGCCGACCGCAAGGCAGGAACCCTTCGAGTCAACGCCATCCATCAGGACGTACGCTTCACCAAAGCCATGTCGAAAGCGGTGCAGAACGAGATCGCGGCCTTGGCTTCATGGCTCGGGTTGGGCGTCTCCGGTATATAGGCAGCGACTTAGCATTTGCGTATGCCCGACGTTTTCGTGCTTGCTGCCCTCCGCTCGGCGATCGGACGCTTTGGCGGCGGCTTCAAAGACTTGACCCCGCCGGCGCTGGCCGCGCCAGTGATGCGGGCGGCGCTGGAGGATGCCGGCGTAGGCGGTGACCAGCTCGACTTGGTCATCATGGGCAACGTCCTCCGTGGCGGCCACGGCCAACTCGTCCCCCGGCAGGCGGCTTTCCTCGCCGGGATCCCCAAGCACGTCGATGCACTGGCTGTCGACATGGTTTGCTCTTCCGGCATGGCGGCGGTGATGACCGCTGCCTCCCAGATCAAGGCCGGGGAAGTGGATCTCGTTCTCGCCGGCGGCCTGGAGTCGATGTCGGGGGCCGGCTTCGCCCTCAACGCCAAAGCTCGCTGGGGGTGGAAATACGCTCCGGCGGGGGCACGGATTGTCGACCTCATGGCGCGGGACGGGCTCACCGATCCTGAATCCGGCGAAGCCATGGGAGAGCAGACCGAGAGGTTGATCGCCGAAGAGGGTGTTTCGCGGTCTGAACTCGACGAGGTGGCGGCGGCTTCGCATCAACGGGCGGCGGCGGCAACCGACAACGGCGCCTTCGCAGAAGAGATCGTGGCAGTCGAAGGGGTTTCGGCCGACGAGGGGATCCGCGCCGATTCCAGCGTCGCCAACCTCGGCTCGCTCCGCCCAGCCTTTCGAAAGGATGGGGTTCTCACCGCCGGCAACTCGAGCCAGATCTCCGACGGAGCGGCGGCTTTGGTGCTCGCCTCGGCCCGGGCGGTGAACGAATACGGGTTGAAGCCCATTGCCAAGGTCACGGGTTCGGCGTGGGCGGCAGGAGAGCCTTATCGATTTCCCGAGGCCCCGATTCCGGCCGTGGAGAAGCTTTTGAAGAGGGACGGGACGTCGATCTCGGACTTCGACCTATTCGAGAACAACGAGGCCTTCGCCTTGAACACCGTCTTGTTCACTCGGAGGCTCGGAGTCGATCCGGCAACTCTCAACGTCAACGGTGGTGCCATTGCCCTCGGCCATCCGATCGGCTGCTCGGGGGCGCGCATTCTGGTGACCCTCCTCCACGCCCTCCGCCACCGCGGGGGAGCCAACGGTCTCGCTGCCATCTGTCATGGGACCGGTGGAGGCACCGTCACCTCCATCGAACTCGTCTAAATCGCGACCCAGGGTCGCTGTAGATGCTGTACAGCGCTACCAGCCCACAGACGCGTCATTTCGCGGCGCGAGCCGCGGCGGCAGCTCGCGCCACCCACGCCGGAGGATCCCCGTAGCGCTGGGGTGGGACCAGGCGGCCGGCGGCCGAGTCTTCGATCAGCTGCGTCATCCGCTTCTCCCGGGTTGCCTCTTGCTTGGCCGACATCACCCAATAGATGGTGCTGGCTCGATAGCTCGGGGTGGCGACGTCCCAGAACGCCGAGGCCTTGGGTTCTGCCGCCAGCCGAGCCACAAACTCGGCGGGAAGCGCGATCTCGTGGCGGTTCTCGTACGAATAGACGCCGCTCTGCTCCGGTCGTCGCTTCTCGAACGCGGCCAGCCCCGCGGGCGTCATCCGGCCCTCGGCCACCAGCTTTTCGACCAAGGCAATATTGATCTTGCTCCAATTGCTTCCCGGTTTGCGGGGCGTCCAGCGCTGGCGCCGCGAGTTCTCGTCGATCCGTTGTGATTTTGAGTCGATCCAGCCGAAGCACAGTGCTTCCTCGACCGCCTCCTCCCAAGTGATCCCCCGCGGCTTCACGTGTTTCGAGTTCAACTTCATCCACAGTTCCGCCTTCTTGTCGTGGTTCTTCTCGAGCCAACGACGAAATGCAGCTGCGTTGGCAAACGGCACCCCAAAACGGTCGTCAGTCATCAGTCGAAAAGGCGGGGGCGGAAAAGTCGATCGTGGGTGGTGATGGCGTAGCGATCGGTCATCCCGGCAACGAAGTCGATGGCGGCGGTAACCGGGTCGGCCTCGGGAACAGTGGTTGATTCCGGTACCTCGTCGGGATGGTGGGAGAAGTAATCGACCAGGTTGCGGATGACAACGATCGCGCGCTCCTTTTGGAACTCAGCCTCTGGCCGCAGATAAACCTTCTCGAACATGAAGCCGCGCAGCTTGTGCATCGTCCCCAGGGTCTCCGGGTTCATCTGGACCTCACCCACCTCGATGGTGTGATCCACCACTGCCCGGATCATGTGGTTGATCCATTCCCGGCTGGTGTCGCCGAAGTGAGCCACCACCGGTGACGGTAAGTCGGCGAGACCGATCAGTCCGGCCCTGATCGCGTCGGCAAAGTCGTGGGTGAGATAGGCGATGCGGTCGGCGAAACGACAGAGCATCCCCTCGGGAGTCGAAGGGGGCGGAGTGATCTTCCAGGAATGGGACCGGATCCCGTCGATCACCTCCCAAGACAGGTTCTGCGGTTCGAGCGCCGACAGGACCCGGACCGAGTGGGCGGAGTGCAACCACTCACCCTCGACATAGGGAGCAAGTGCCTCCTCGCCGGTGTGGCCGAAGGGAGAATGGCCGACGTCGTGACCGAGACAGATCGCCTCGGTCAAAGCCTCGTTGAGCCCGAGGCTGGCGGCCATCGACCTTCCTATTTGGGTGACCTGCAACGTGTGGGTCAGACGGGTGACGAAGTGATCGCCTTCGGGATTGATAAAGACCTGGGTCTTGTGTTTGAGCCGGCGGAAGGCCTTGGTGTGGATGATGCGGTCGCGATCGCGCTCGAAGGCCGTGCGGTATTCGTCGGGCTCTTCTTCCTCGACCCGCCCCCTGCTTTCGGTGGAACGAGTGGCGGCCGGAGCCAATGACTTCTCCGCTTCTTCGCGTATCTCGCGGGTGCGTCGTAGGAACTCAGACATAGCGCGCCCGGATCCGCGAGCTCAGCCAGTCCATGGCCGCCACGACGATGGCGATGGCAAGGATCTGCGCCGCCGCCGCCCGGTAGTTGAGAAGGTTGATGTTCTGCTGCAGCAGGAAGCCGATCCCACCGCCGCCGACAAATCCGATGATGGTGGACATGCGGACGTTGATGTCCCAGCGATACATGGTGAACGAGATGTACGGCGGGATGATCTGGGGAACAACCGCGTAAACCACGTTCTGCAGCCGGTTGGCACCGGTTGCCCTCACCGCTTCCAACGGCCCGGCGCTGATCGACTCCACCTGCTCGGAGTAGAGCTTGGCCAGAGCGGCGATCGTGTGGAGGGCGAGGGCCAGGGCGCCGGCGAAGGGACCGATGCCGACCCAGACAACGAAGACGATCGCCATGATCAGCGGTTCGATGGCTCGTAAGACGTTGAAGACGGTGCGGGTGATGTAGTAGATCCCCAGCCCGAGACGGACGGTTGGTCGCCCGCGGACCCGGAAGGCGACCCAAAGCCCGGCGAGGGCCCCGACGATCAAAGGGATCCAGAGGGTTCGGTTGAGGTCGCTCCATTCGTAGAACCAAGCGATCGCCCGGGCAATCAGGACTGCCCATAGCGCTCCCGCCACCATGGCCAAGGGGATGGCGAGAGCATCGAGGGCGGCATTGGAGAGGCGCTTGCGCAACCCATGGCCGAAGCGGTTGAAGACCATGACCAACACCCCGCCGCCGAAGATGGCGGAACCCACCACCAACCCGAAGGAGACCAACTCGCCGGCGGTGCCGAGAAAGGCGCCTAGGAATCGGAAAACACCCAAGCGCGGCTCGAGCCAGGCTCCCAATTGCTGGAGGAGGCTCGCCGCCAGGTAAAGGCCGAGCATCATCAGCAGGAACACGAGGACCAGGAGCACTGCCCGCTGGGTTCGCTGGGCGGGGGAGGGCCTCTCGGTTTCCTCGGCCGGAATCGCTCGGCGCAGGATGAATGCTCCGGTTAGCAGGGTGACCAGGAGACCAGTGAGCCCGATCCAGGGTTCGTCGCCGATCGCTCGGGAGACCCGTCCGGCCAGGTTGGCGGCGAGGATGCCACCGGCTACCCCCAGTGGAAGGGCGATGAGGCTGAGAGCGACATTCGTCACCGTGCTCTGGATGTCCTCCATCAGGTTTCGGGCCGCCAGGAAGGAGAGCGGCACCGCCAGCAGGGTGGCGAAGGTGGTGGCGATCAAGGCGAGGAAGACGGTCTCGATGATCTTGTCGAGGGTGTCGCGGGCGGTCTGGGTCCAGCGCGGACTGCCGACCGGTTGAGTGCTCACCACCCGGATGGTTTGAGCGGACTCCGACGGTCGGTTGGGAAGCCGGACCTCGGTGCTGAATTCGCCGGCTCCATCGGTTCGAACCTCGGCAAGGCGCAACTCCACCAGGGACTCAGGAACCAGAAAGACTCTGACCTCGGTGGTAGGTGCGAACCCGGTTCCGCTGACCTGGACAACCGACCGGGGCTCCGCACATGCCGGGTCGACCGTGAGCCGAGCGTCGCCCGAACTGGGCACAAGGTCCGTATTACAGGGAATGACAATCGGTGTTTCGATGCTGGTTTCCTCAAGATCCTGCTCCAAGATCTCGGGTCGAGCGAGTGCACGGAGGATGCGGACCAAACCAACCCTTCGGGTTTCATCCCGGATCTGATCGAGGTTGACCTCGGTGACCCAGAAGCCATAGGCGAAGATGACGAGACCGAGGATGACGGCGGGCCAAACCCACGGCGGCCGTTTGTTGCCGGGATCAGCCAACCCGCTCCGCCTCCTGCCCATAAATCGCCTTGAATCGATCGTCGTCGATCGCTTTGGGCTCGCCGTCGAAAACCAGCTCGCCCCGATTGAGGGCAATAGCGCGGTCGGCGTAGCGGTGAACCAGGTCGAGGAAGTGAAGGCTGCAAAGGACCGTCACACCGTCATCGGTATTGATGCGCTCCAGGTATTGCATGATCGAGTGGGCCAGGACTGGGTCAAGGCTGGCCACCGGTTCGTCGGCCAGGATCATCTCCGGGTCCTGCATCATCGCCCTGGCAATGCCGACCCTCTGTTGTTGTCCCCCGGATAGCTCATCGGCCCGCGCTTTGGCTTTCTCGGCCAGGCCCACCCTTTCGAGTTGGGCTATGGCCTTCTGCACGTCCTCTTTTGGAAAACGGTTGAGAATGGAGAGGGCCGGGTTGACATAACCCAGGCGGCCGGCCAGAACATTGGTGATGACGGTCGAGCGATGGACCAGGTTGAAGTGCTGGAAAACCATCCCGATTCGCCGACGGACCTGACGCAGGTCCTCCTGGGGGGCGGCAGTCACGTCCTCCTCGTTCCAGAAGATCTTGCCCGACGTGGGCTCCACCAACCGATTGATGCAACGCAGCAGGGTCGACTTGCCCGAGCCCGAGAGACCGATGACGGCCAGGAACTGGCCGTCGGGGACTTCGAAAGAGACTTCTTTGAGTGCGACGGTCCCGTCGTCGTAGATCTTGGTGAGGTTCTCAACCCGAAGCATGGGGGAGAGATTTACACGAACCCAGGGTTGGTGGAGGGGTTGTGCCGCCCCACCAACCCTGGGTTCGGGGATTTAGAGGCTGTCGAGGTCGATACCGACCAAGTCAACGATCGTCCGGAGGCCGTCGTACTCAGCGTCTTCGGCCGGGCTGATACCGGTCCAGCCGTAGAAGTCCTGATTACCGATCGACTCCTCCCACTCTGGGGTCTCGGAGAAGGCCACCAGGGCGTCCTCGATCTGAGTCCGCAAGTCGGAGGGGAACTCCGGTCCGAACGAGAGGGTGTCGTTGGGTATGCCCTGTGTAATCGACAGGATCCTCACCTGCTGCACGATGTCGGGAGCCTCGTCGCGAGCGCTGGCTCGGGCATCGAGGACTCGGTATTCGCCACACCAGAGCTCGTCATCGGCGGTGACGGCGCAGTCGGGCACCAGCTCGTCGGGGATGTCCGGCGGATCGCCCTCCCCCCACTCGCCCTCCGGCAAGAGCGGCGGCGAATAGAAGGTGGTGGCGAAGTCAGCATCGCCGCGATAAACGGCGAGAGCTGCCTGTGGGTGTCCTCCGGCTTCGACGGTTGCTCCCGGCTCGACCCCCGCCTCTTGCAGCTCGAGCAACGGGACCATGTAGCCCGAAGTCGAGCCCGGATCCGGATAGGCCCAGCTGCGCCCGGCGAGATCGTCGATCGAAGCGATCTCCGAATCACGGGGAACGAGGAACTGCGCCCAGTAGACGTCATAGCCGAACCGAACCGCTTTGAAGCCGACGTCGACACCGCAGAGATTGGCCGCCAGCACGTAGCCGAGCCCGGGGATGAACCCCATGGTCCGATCGGGTGCTGCACACATCTCCTCGATGGTGGCGGCATAGGAGGTCGGTACCGATACCTCGAAGGTGAGGCCGGTGGCTTCCTCCAACGCGTTCTTCATCACCTCGCCGCCGCTGACGATCACTTCGGCCTCGACGGAGGGCACGAAGAGAACCTGGATGGGATTCTCGGGGGTGCCGAGGCCGCTGGCGGCCGCAGTCGTAGACGCGGCGGCAGTGGTAGTGACCTCGGCCATCGTCGTGGGGGTGGTGTCCTCTACCTCGGCTGTTGTGGCACTCGTGCCACCGCCACAGGCGCCCAGCACCAGGGCGAGCAAGGTCAGGATCACCAGTTTCTTTTGCACTTATGTGACTCCTTGTGAAGGATCGGGCGGATCGTCCGCCCGGGCCAACATAATCGTTAGCGCCGGTCTGACGGGCGGGATCGATCGACCAGATTGAGGAAGTCGGGCCACGATTCGACATCGAGGGCTCCGTCAACTGGCTCATTCCACGGCCGCACGAAACGGCAGACGGTGCGCTCGGGCCGGCGGGCTACCAGCCCCTTCAGAACGTGGGGGCCGTCGTCGAGGTAGATGTCGCAGTCGACGGTCCATTTCTGCTCGAGAATGTGAACTTCCCGGGTGGGAATCTGGTGTTGGGCAATCCAGGCGAAGGTGTCGTGAATCGCCCACGGGGGCTTGGTGGTGATGATCACCACCTGGTGACGGGCCTTGATCAGCGTCCAGAGCGACTCCACCGCATCGGGATATGGCTCGAGGTGGCGGAAGAGCGAGTGCCCGTCGTGATCGCGAGCCCATTTCCAGAAGGCTCGCATGTCCTCGAAGTGGGTCAGGGACGGGATCGCATCCCAGCCCTTGACCGCATCGGAGGGGAGTTCGGCCCCGTACTCGGTGTTGTAACGACTGATCCAGCCGGCGTTGAAATCGGCCACCACCCCGTCGAGGTCGATCCCAAGTCGCACCCTCGGAGACTAAGAGATGTCAGATGTGACATATCAGATGTCTGAAATCTGAAGTCTGGAATCTGATGTCTATTGGACCTGGACCCAGGCGACGACCTCGGGCACCCGGCGTCGTAAGAGGACCCCGGCCACCCAGAGGGCAAGGAAGTAGATCCCGACTCCATAGACGAGGCAGAAGGCGGTGACCAGGACCGGATCGAGCACCTGACCGAAGGCGACGGCGAGGACCACTGCCACCGAAGGGGGTACGAGCAGGAGCCCGATCATCAAGAACGATCCCATCTGCGCCACCAATGCCAGGAGTCCCTGCTCGGTCGCTTGCGCAAAGACGTCGGTGCCTTCCCGGGGCAGGCGGAGCGGGGCGATCACCGAGACGATGTTTCCCACCGCCAGCTGGCAGCCGATGGCCGAGGCCGCCAGGGCCGGGACCATCAATAGAGCGTCCCAAGCGCCGCTGAACGTGGCCAGCAAAACCGACATGAAGATTGTCTCCACCACCAGACCAAGCCCGATGGCCAGGTTCTTGCCATGCAAGAGATGCCGGGGCTTGATGGGGAGGACGAAGAGGTAGCTGGAGGCATTGCGCTCCCAACCGAACTGATTGAGCGCGATCGGCAATCCGACAAAAAGCACCATGGCTGGAGCGAGAAGCGGCAGCCAGCTCGAACGGCGGAAGATCGCCATCGAGTCGGTCCCGACGACCAGCACGGCCACCGCGAGCCCAACGAAGATGACCGTCCCGGTCCAAACCAAGCGCTGGCGGGGGTCGCGCACGAAGAATCGCAATTCCTTTCGCGCCAGCACTCGACGCTTTCCCCAGGGACCCCGCTCGGCGAGCCCCCGGCGATGACGAGCCCGATCGGGCCGAGGACTGTGGTCGGGGGTGACCAGCATCCAGCCCAGCAGACGATCCCAGGCATACGCCATCAGCGCGAGCCAGGAGAGGGCGACGATGAGCATCAGGACCGCCCCGCCCCAGTCGCCGGCGGCGGCCTCGGTGGCGATCGATTGCGCCGCCACCGGGGGGATCAAGGCCGCGATCCCGGAGATGCGGTTGGCCGCCAGGGCCCCCTCCATCCCGGCCGTGGCGATCTGGGAGGCGACGGTTTGATAGGCGGCGAAAGTGAAGAGACCGATTCCGATCACGACCATGACAGCGACATCGCGCCCACGACGAGATCGGAGGATGGAGGAGACCAGGCTGGTGAACAGGTGGGCGCCAACCGCCATCTGCGCCAACAGCACTACGCCGGCCACGACCGCAGCGAGGCGGGCCCAGCCCGAGAAAACCCCCACATTGACGGTTGCCACCGTGGCTGGGACCAGGATGCTGGGCGAGATCAGGGAGGCGAAGACCAACCCGGCCAGGAGCTTGGGCCGGGTGATGGGGAACACGGCGAGGCGGGCGGGGTCGAGAGTCTCGTCCAACGGGAAAATCACGACCGGCAGCGTCACCCAGCCAATAAAGAAGGCCAGGGCCCCCCACAAAGCCAACTCGGATGCCAACGACGGCTCGAGGCGACCGAATTCAGTCGAATACGAGGTGGCGACTTTCCAAGCCAGCCAACCCATCAATCCGAGGATCAGGGGAAAGCCGATCCGCCTCTGCCGGTCTCGGCGGAGTCCGTTCCAGGTGAGCCGGGCCTTTAGCCAGCCGAACTGCGCAACCACTCGAGACCCTCGGTAGAAGTCCCACCGCCCACGGCGAGGATGAAGGCGTCCTCGACCGAGGCGACGCCCATCCGCTCACAGAGCCCCGCCGGGGTGTCTTCTATCAAGAGCCTCCCCTTCTGCATGATGCCGATGCGGGTGCAGAGTCGCTCGACGAGATACATCTCATGGGAAGAGAAGACGATGGTCGCCCCCTGGCGGGTGTAGCGCCTGAGGAGGTCCTGGATGAGGCGGGCTGAGACCGGATCAACGCCCTCGAAGGGCTCGTCGAGGAAAAGTACGGGTGGACGATGGATGATGGCGGCTGCCAGGGCAACTTTCTTTCGCATTCCCCGGGAGTAGTCGCCGACCAGCTTGCCTGCTGCCTCCGAGAGATCGAGCAGGCCGAGCAATTCCTGACGGCGGCTCACGGTTTCCTCGCGGCTGAGACCGTGCATGGCAGCCGTGAAGTCGAGCAACTCGGCTCCGGTCAATCGCTCGTAAAGATTGAACTCCTCGGGCAGCACCCCGATTCGCTTCTTCACCTCGAGGGGCTGGCGCCAGGTGTCGTACTCACCGATTCCGGCGGTGCCCGCATTCGGTCGCAACAACCCCACGATCATCTTGATGGTGGTGGTCTTGCCGGCGCCGTTCTGGCCGAGCAAGCCATAGAATTCGCCCGGCTGGATGGCGAGATCGACCTGGTCGACTGCGGTTTCCTTCCCGAAGCGTCGCACCAGGCCCTGGGACCAGACCGCGGGGGCCGCCCTGCTGGCGGCCTCGGTGGGGACGGCATTGGATAAAGAGGCAGTCATCAGGGACACCCAGGTGTATCGGCGCTTGCTTTCCGAAACGTTAGATCTCGAAGGGATCAAAGGATTCGGGCACTTTCTAGCCAGTGCCGTTCGTCCCTTTGATGCCGTACGCTTCCCGGGATGGCGTATCAGGCCCTCTATCGAAAGTATCGACCCCAGTCGTGGGAGGATGTGGTCGGCCAAAGCCATGTGACCTCGACCCTGGCCCGCGAGATCACCGAGGGTCGGGTGGCGCACGCCTACCTATTTGCCGGGCCTCGAGGCACCGGCAAGACCACCACCGCTCGGATTCTCGCTAAGGCGCTCAATTGCGAGCATCGCCTGGCCGATGGCTCGCCCGATAACGACTGTCTCTCCTGCGAGGGCATCACCGAGGGCTCCTCTCTCGACGTAATGGAACTCGACGCCGCCTCGCACAACTCGGTCGAAGACATCCGCGATATGCGCCTGTCGGTGTCGACGGTCGCCTCGGGTCCCAACTCACGCCGCGTGTACATCCTCGACGAGGCCCACATGTTGTCGAAGGCGGCCGGCAACGCTCTCTTGAAAACCCTCGAAGAACCGCCGCCTCACGTGATCTTCGTTCTCGCCACCACCGAGCCCTACAAGCTCGCCGACACGATCCGCAGCCGCACTCAGCGCTTCGATTTCCATCCCGTGGGCACCGAAGCTCTCGCCGCTCACCTGGGGAGAATTGCCGACCTCGAGGGGTACAAGACCAACCCCAAGGCCTTGGTGGCGTTGGCCCGTCATGCCGGAGGCTCGGCTCGGGACGCCCTCTCATTGTTGGAACAAGTGGCCGCCCTCGGCTCCGACACAGTCGATCTGGCCGGTGTCCAGCGCGCCCTCGGCATGGCCGATACCGAGGCCTACACGGCTTTGGTCGAAGCCGTCGCCAAAGCCGATGCCCGGGCCGGTCTCGAGTTGGTGGCGGAGATGTCGGCGCGGGGGATTGACCTCCGCCGGTTCGTGGGCGAAGCGATCGGATTCTTTCGGGGCGTCTTTCTTGCCCACTACGCCCCCAATCTGAGCGAAGTTGCAGACGAGCCGGCAGAAGTATTGGAAGCCTGGAAGAAGGCGGCCAAGGTGGTCGGGCCGGCGGCGGTGTTACGTGCCGTCGATCTTCTCGGCGAAGCGCTGATCAAGCTCCGGGAGGGCCGCGAGGAACGGCTCATGGTGGAGCTGGCGGTGATCCGCCTCACCCGTCCGGAGACATCCTCGGACCCCGATGCCCTCACCGCGCGTCTCGAGCGCCTCGAGCGCGGCTCGTCTCCGGTTTCTCCCCCCGTAGCGGGGAGTGCCGGCGAAGCCGGGAGGGGGGAATCGCCCCTTCCCCCTCCGTCGCCTGCGGCGACACCTCCCCCAACGCTCGCTCCGCTCGCTGGGGGAGGAAACAGCTCGCTTCACTCGCCGGGGGAAGAAACGGGGAGGTTGACTATGGAGGCGGTCCAGAAGATCTGGCCGTCCCTTTTTGGGAGCCTGCGCCAGCTTCTGGGGCCTCGCCGTTGGGCTCTCTTCCGCGAGGCGGCTCCCGGCGACATCGAGGAAGGACGGCGCCTGATCCTCGACGTCTCCCAGGACTTTCACCTCGAGGGATTGCGGACCGATCCGGTGGTCAGTGCTTTGGTAGCTACCCAGGCCGCCGACCTGCTGGGCTTTCCGATCGAAGTCGGTTTTCGCAAGACCGGGGCCTCACCTGAGAGCGAGGAAGCCACAGTCGATGAAAGCGTGCTCGACAAAGACCGCCTATTCGAGGCGCCGCCTGAGGCGATCGACCCCACTGCCCTGCTTGAAAAGGAGCTGGGAGCAACGCTCGTGATCGAAGACGACTAGAGGGTTTGGGTACCCTCGCTAGACATGACCACCAACGACGGCCCGAACCTCGACCTCGGCTCGATGCTCCGCCAAGCCCAGAAGATGTCCGAAGAGCTGGCCTCACGACAGGCGGAGCTGGCGAGTCGCCGCTACGAGGGCAGCGCCGGTGGAGGAATGGTCAAGACCACCATCATCGGAGGCAAAGTCGCTGCGATCGCGATCGACCCCTCCGTAACCGACGACGTCGAGATGCTCGCCGATCTCATCACCGTGGCGGTCAACAGCGCCCTCGATGCGGCCGCCGCCGACAACGAAAAGGAAATGGGCGAACTAACCGGTGGCCTCGACCTCGGTGGCCTCCTGGGCTGAGAATGTTCGAAGGCCCGCTCCAACGCCTGATCGATGAGCTAGCGCGCCTTCCCGGTGTAGGGAGGAAGAGCGCACAACGAATGGCCTTCCACCTGCTGGGCGTCGAGCGCGAGGACGCCCTCAGGCTTTCGTCCGCCATCGTCGACATGCGTGACCAGCTCCGTATCTGCAGCCGTTGCTACAACGTCACGGCGAGCGAGGAATGCACGATCTGTCGTGATTCCAAGCGCGATCAGACGGTGGTTTGCGTGGTCGAGCGGGCACAGGACATCGCCGTGATCGAACGGACCCAGGAGTTCCGCGGCCGTTACCACGTGCTGGGTGGAGCCATCTCCCCCATTGGAGGCATCGGTCCCAGCCAGCTTCGTATCGCAGAGCTAGGCAAGCGAATCGAAGACGAAGGGATCATGGAGCTGATCCTCGCCACCAATCCCACGGTCGAAGGCGACGTCACCGCCATGTACATCGCCCGCGAGATGAAACCGAGAGGGGTGCGGGTTACGCGCCTGGCGATGGGCTTACCGGTGGGGGGTGACCTCGACTATGCCGATGAGTTGACTCTGGGCCGCGCTCTCGCCGGTCGGTCCGAGCTCTAGGCCACCACCACCGTTTTCTGGTTGACGAACTCTTTGATCCCGAGAACCGATAACTCGCGCCCGTAGCCCGACGCCTTCACCCCTCCAAAGGGCAAACGCGGATCCGATGCCACCAGGGCGTTGACGAAGCAACAGCCCGCTTCGAGGCGGGTGGCGGCCAGGTGTTCGGCTCGTTCGACATCGCTTGAGAAGACGGCCGCGCCCAGCCCGAAGGAGGTGTCGTTGGCGACCCTCACCGCCTCATCCTCCGACTCGACTGCGATTACTGCCGCCACCGGTCCGAAGAGCTCCTCTGAGTAGGCAGCCATTCCCTCTTTGACTCCGGCCAGGACCGAAGCGGGATAAAACGCGCCTGGCCCCTCCGGCACCTCCGCCCCCAGAAGCGGGATGGCCCCTGCCTCGACCGTACGGGTCACCTGCTGGTGGAGCTCGTCGCGCAGGTCACGGCGGGCGAGCGGTCCGAGACGGGTTTCCTCCTCAAGCGGGTCGCCCAACTCATAGGCCGCCATCTCCTTGGTAAAAGCCGCAGTGAAGGGCTCGAGCACATCGTCGACGACGATGAAGCGTTTGGCGGCGATGCAGCTCTGGCCGTTGTTGATGGTGCGACTCTGGGCACAGATCG
This sequence comes from Acidimicrobiia bacterium, assembly GCA_025922945.1. Lineage (GTDB taxonomy): Bacteria > Actinomycetota > Acidimicrobiia > Spongiisociales > ZC4RG35 > JACCTH01. The sequence continues at coordinate 37,684 of JAICGW010000001.1, forward strand.
AGGCGGCCTTCTCGAGATCGGCATCGGCCAGGATGAGGTAGGGATCGCTACCCCCGAGCTCGAGGACCGTTTTCTTGAGCAATGATCCGGCCTTGGCGGCGACGGCCCGTCCGGCAGGCTCGCTCCCCGTGAGCGTGGCCGCCACGATGCGAGGATCCTCGAGCACCCTCCCGACCCTTTCGGAGCCAATGAGCAGCGTCGAAAAGAGTCCGGACGGAAACCCCGCTTCGTCGAGGATCTCGTCGATCTGGAGTGCGCAACCCGACACGTTGGAGGCGTGCTTGAGCACACCTGCGTTCCCCGCCATCAAGGCAGGGGCGATGAAGCGGAAGACCTGCCAGAAGGGAAAATTCCACGGCATGACCGCCAGGACGACGCCGAGCGGTTCATGATGGATATAGCTCTTCGAGCGTTCGGTACCGACGGGCTGGTCGGCGAGCATCGCTTCTGCTTCGTCTGAGTAGTAGCGACAAACCCAGGCGCATTTTTCGGCCTCGGCTCTTCCCGCCGCCACTGGCTTTCCCATTTCGATGGCCATCAGACGGGCGAGCTCTTCCTTGCGCTTCTCGAGGATCTCGCCCGCTCTTGACATCGCCTCGGCTCGCTCGGAGAAAGAGGTTTGCCGCCACTGGCGGAAGGCCCGATGGGCCGCTTCGAGGCGGCGATCCACCTCGCCGTCGTCGTGTTCGGGATATTCGGCGACCACCTCGCCGTTGGTGGGATTGATCGACTTCATGGGCGCAAACCTAGTTGCCGAGGGCGAGTTCGACCGCGGCCCGAAGGGAGGAGACGACCGGCGCCCCGGTGGATTCGAGGTCGACTCGATGATGCGAGCCACCGTCGTAGAGGATGGGACGAGCGCCGACGTGCTGGGCGGCGGTGGCATCGTCGGGGGTGTCGCCAATCACCACCACACGTCGCGGGTCCTCGCCGGCCGTCAGCAGTCGGAGGTGCCGTTCGAGGTATTGCGCTTTCAGGTCTCCCGGGCTTCCCTCAGCGAGGCCGTCGATCCGGTCGAAATAAGCCTCGATTCCGAGCTTCTTGACCAGTGGGACCAGGTCGGGGTGAGGAAACATTGAGAGGAGCGATTGCGTGTTTCCCAAAAGCGCGGCCCGATCGAGGGCTTCGCGGGCATCCTGGGTGAGGCGCGCCTTCACCAGTGCCCGGCGGTAGGCGTCGTGGAAGACGCGATCGATCTCGGTCCATTCATCTCCGCTGAGCTCGCGGTCGAGGAGTTTGTCGTAGAAGTGCTTGACCGGCCGCGTGTAGTGCGATCGGTAGTCGTCGAGATCGATCGGCGCTGCTCCCACCGTCGCCAGGCCCTCGTTGACGGAAGCAACCACCACGTGGAGGTCGTCGAAAAGCGTCCCATTCCAGTCCCAAACGATGTGCACCTTCCGGTTTCTCCCCCCTAACAGGGAGGAGGGCCGGGACCCCCCTCGGCCCTTCGGGCCACTCCCCCCAAGACTCGCTTCGCTCGCCGGAGGGAGAAACAGCCGGGAGGAGGGTGCGGACGCGAAGCTTTCAGTAGCTGTTCCAGTGAACGAATTCGTTAAGAGGCTTGCGCCCGCTCATCTGTGAGCGTCGGATCTCCGCCGCCGGATAGCCCAATGCCACGCCATATCGACAGACTTTCCCGTCGGGAATCCCCAGCACCCGGGCGGCCTCCTCGTGGCGGTGGAAGGTCACCGGACAGGTAGCGACGCCGATCGCTTTGGCCGCCAGCATCACGTTCTGGGCAAGTCGACCGATGTCGAATTCGTACCCGGCTCCCTCCTGAATCAGGGCGATGGCCATCGGTGCTCGGCGGAGAGGATCGGTGAAGTCGCCGGTTTCTGCCAATCGCTCTTTCTGGTCGGGATCGGTAACGACAATCACAGACCAGCTCTGCCGGTTCTTGGACGATCCCGTCCATCTTCCCGCCTCGAGGATGGCGTGGAGGTCGGGATCGGAAAGCGGACGGTTATCAAAGTCGCGCACCGCCCGCAGCCGGAGAACGTTGCGATAGGTTTCGGGAAGGTTCTTTGGTCCTGGCATCTCAGTCAAGGCTCGGGGCAGCGATCTCTCGCAACCTGCCCAGGTTGTGGTGGGCGTCCATGTACCGGATCGAGCCGGTTTTGGAACGCATGATGACCGAGTGCGTGGTGACTCGAGCTCCCGAAAAGTCGACTCCCCGTAGATAGTCACCACCCGTCACCCCGGTGGCAGCGAAGAACACGTTCTTCGACCCGACGAGGTCATCAGTCGTGAGGATCTGCTCGAGGTCGAGGGCGTGCTCTTTGGCGAAGGCACGCTCGCGGTCGTCACGAGGCCACAGCCGGCATTGCATCTCTCCCCCCATGCATTTCAACGCCGCCGCCGCCAGCACGGCTTCGGGGGAACCGCCGATCCCCATGAGAAGGTCGATGCTGGTATCGGGCCTGGCTGTGGCGATGGCGGCGGCGACGTCGCCGTCACGGATCATTCGGATCCGCGCCCCTTCGGTTCGGATCGCATCGATGTACTCGGCATTACGCGGACGATCGAGCAAGACCACCGTCAGATCGGAGACGTCCTTTTCCTTCGCCTTGGCGATCTTGCGGAGGGTGTCGGCGGCAGGTGCATCGAGGTCCACTTGGCCGGCGGCTTCCGGGCCTACTGCCAGCTTGTCCATGTAGACCAAATCGCCCGGCGAGTACATCAACCCGGCGCCCTCAGCTACGGCAATCACCGACAGCGCCCCCGGTTCGCCCTTGGAGGTGAGCGTGGTTCCATCGACGGGATCCACCGCCACCTCGACCTTCATCCCCCGGCCGGTCCCGACCCTTTCGCCGTTGAAGAGCATTGGGGCCTCGTCCTTCTTCCCTTCTCCGATGACGACCACGCCGTCGATGTCGAGGGTGGCGAGATGGGCCCGCATCCCGTCGACTGCCGCCTGATCGGCCTGCTCCTTGTCGCCCCGGCCCATCCAGCGGGCGGCGGCCATGGCCGCGGTCTCGGTGACCCGGACCAGGTCGAGACCCAGGTTGCGCTCGATCGGTTCTGCCATATCGCAAGCGTAGAAAGCGACCGATGGGCTCGCTACGCCAGAATGAGGGCGTGCTCGCCTACAACCTCGACCACGTCGGCATCGCGGTGCGCGACCTCGAAGCCGCCCTCGAGGCCTATCGCCATCGTTACGGAATCGAACCCAGCCACCGCGAGGTGGTCGAAAGCCAGGGGGTCGAGGAAGCCCTTCTCCCGTTGGGCGGCTCCTTCATCCAACTGCTCCTTCCCTTGACCCCCGAGTCACCGGTAGGGAGGTTCCTCGAACAGCGAGGAGAGGGTTTGCATCATGTTGCCTACGCCGTGCTCGACCTCGAGGAATCGCTCGCCCATCTGCGCCAAGCCGGTGCCCGTTTGATCGATGAAGTTCCCCGCTTCGGAGGCCGGGGAGCGCGAATCGCCTTCGTCCACCCCGCCGACCTCGCCGGTACCCTGATTGAGCTTGTGGAGCCAGCGTCGTGACTTCGGTTGACATCCGCGGTGGTGCCGATGAGTACGAGGCGGCCGTGATTGCTGCTGTTTTTCTCCGACTTCTTGAGGAGAGGGCTGCTGCCCGCGCCAACCTTCCGCCCCGCCGTCGTCCCTCCGCCTGGGTCACTGCCTATCACGATCCCCATCCCGACGATCCCTATGACTTGGTCAGACCGGAGCGTCGGGGTCAGTCTCCGGCTCGTTAGCGGTTCCCGTTTCTCCCCCCAGCGCAGCGTTGGGGGGAGTGCCGGCGGAGCCGGCGAGGGGGGTATCCCTCCACCAACCTGGTCTCGACTCCTCGAGGCGAAGCGGCCGTCCCCCCACCGCAAAGACGGCGATCAGGACGACGAGCGATACCGCGGTCATGAAGAGGGCAGCCAGAGTGCCGGGAGCCGCGACCGCGCCGTTGAGCACACGGATCAACCCGGCCGCCGCCAGCGCCAGGGGCAGCGTACGTCCCAGCGTGGCAGCCAACGGTCGCCAGCGATCGGGGCGGCGATAGGCCCAGATCGCGGTCAAGGCGATGGTGTAGAGCCACATCACGATCGAGCTGGCGATCGCCAAACCGGCGACGCCGCTGGCCTCGAACATCATGAGCGACAACGGAATCGCGCCCGCGGTGGCGGCGGTGCCGACCAGAACCGGAAGCCACATCCGCTGGTGGGCATAGAACCAGCGCCCGAGGATCTGGTGGATTCCCCAAGCGGGAATCGACAACGAGAACCAGGCGAGCAGCATCGCCACCTGGGCCGAATCGCTTGCGCCAAACCGGCCCCACTCATAGACAAGCCGCACCAGCGGAGTCGCCGCCCCGAAGAAGAAGGCCAGCGCCGCCATCGAGACGAACGTTGTGCCCCGCAGGGCCCGCAGGGTGACCCGATCGGTCCTTTCTTCGGCCCTCGAGGCCACCAGGCGGGCGAGAAACGGGTAGCTGGCCACGGCCGCGGCCTGAGCGATCACGCCGACCGGGACCATGTTCAGCATCCGCCCAAGGGAAAGAGCGGCAGCCGAGCCGTCGGCACCGAGCTGACCGAAGAGGCGGGGAAACTGTTCGTCGAGGACTGTCACCGACTGACCAATCATGAGCGGGAAGGCCAGCGTGAGATACGAGCGGACCGCCCTCGAGTTCCCGGTAGAGATCCGGAGTCCCGCCCGTCGAGCTCCGATCCATTGCAAGACGAGGGTTCCCACCACCGCCCCCACCAATGCTCCCCAGATAAAACCGGCGGCCCGGTTGGAGTCCTGTCCGGCGCCCGCCACTCCCCCGATGATGATGCCGAGGTTGTAGATCACCGGGGCCAGGGCTGGGTACAGGAAACGTCGCTTCGAGTACTGGTAAGCCATCAACAAAGCCCCCAGGACGAAGGCCACCTGAGCGGGGAGGATGATCCGGGTCAGGTCGACCACCCGATCGAGGTCGGCTTCCCCGAGGGTCGGAAACGCCACCCGGCAGACATGATCGGCGACCAGCATCAGCACTGCAGTGAGGATGACGATGGCTGTCCCGACCCAGCGGAATACCGCCGAGAAGTCTCGGTGCAAGGCATCCTCATTGCCTTCCTCGATCCGTCGGGAGAGGATCGGAATCAAGGTGATGCTGAGGAAGCCGCCCGCTAAGAGATAGTTGAGGAAGTCAGGAACGACGAAGGCGAAGCGGTAGAGGTCTCCCTCCTCGCTGACGCCCAGCAAGGCCGCCAGCAACGTTTCCCGCCCCAGTCCGAGGACCCGGGAGATCAGCACCGACCCCGAAACGATGAGGGCGGCGCCGCCCAAACCCAGCGGTCTTCTCACGGGCGGAGGGCATCGAGCAGTCGCTCGGGCACCGAGAGGTTGCCGCGCCCGACTCCCAACTCGATGCCGGGCTTGAACGACCCGTGGTAGTCGCTTCCCCCCGAGGCCAGCAACCCGAACCGGGCAGCCAGCGCCGCATAGCCCTCCCGTTCGATGGGCGAATAGAGAGGGCAGTAGCACTCCATCGCTCGGAGGCCGGCCGCTTTGAGCCGCCGGAGGGTGGTCGAGACCTCTTCGGAGTTGTTGAGCCCGAGCGTGTGGGGATGAGCCAGTACCGGCACCCCGCCCGATGCCAGAGAGAGGCCAATGCCCTCTTCGGGCGTGAGCCGCCAGCGCGGGCGATAAGCCGGTCGTCCCCATCCGAGGTAGAGATCGAAAGCTTCGGCGATCGACTCCACATAGCCCCGGCGCACCATGGCGGCGGCGATGTGGGGACGTCCCACCGACTCGCCTCCCGCCATAGCCGCCACCTCGTCGGCCCCGACCGGGAGGCCGAGGGATTCCAGCACCTCGAGGATCTCGTGGTTGCGGGCGTGGCGGGCGGTGCGGATCTCGGCCAGACGATCTTGGAGCGGGCCTCTCCCGGGGACGAGGAAGAGCACCACGAGGTGCATCGCTCCGCCTTCCCAGGCAAGTGATAGTTCCGTCCCGGGAATGAGCTCGATTCCCGAGCGGCTGGCTTCGGCAAGGGCCGTCTCTACCCCCGATTGGGTGTCGTGGTCGGTGAGGGCGAGAGTGCGGATGCCCACCGCGGCGGCTCGTTGCACCAGCGCGGCGGGGTCATCCGACCCATCGGATGCGTTGGAGTGGCTATGGAGGTCGATCAATCAGAACTTCAGTCGGAGAAAGTAACCGACTCGATGTAGATCGTCTCCGAAGGTCGGCTCCTCTCGTTGGATCCGCTGGCGGGTGAGCGGGGAATGGCGACGATGGCGTCGATCGTGTCCTGTCCTTCGGCCACCGTCCCGAGGACGGAGAAGGTGTTGGTGAGAACCCGGGCGTCGGGTCCGATCACGATGAAGAAATGGCTGCCTGCAGTTCCTCCTCCGCTGTTGGACATCGCCACCACGCCCTCGGTGTAGTCGAAATTCTCGCCCGGCGGCTCGTCGGTCAACACATAGCCGGGAGTCCCGGTTCCGTCGGCGTTGGGATCGCCTCCGTACATGGCGAAATCGTCGATGATCCGGTTGATGACGAGGCCGTCGTAGAAGCCCTCGCGCCCAAGGAACACGAATGAATTGACCGTCTCCGGAGCATCCTCGTTGAGGTCGATCACGATCGACCCGCACGACGTGGCAATGGTGGCGGTGGCGGGAAGCGTGCCCTGGTCTTCGGGCGCCGAGAAGACCTGCGGGCTCCATTCGGGCGGCTGCTCGGCCCCACATGCGGTGGGCTGGCCGCGAAAGCCAGCATAGCCGGGCGCCAGCTGCTGATCGCTCGGTCCGAGGTTGATCAGGACCAGGATTGCCGCGAGGCCGATCCCGACGGCGATGGCGATGACAATGCGGCGGCGGAATTCACGACGAGTGGCAGCCTTGCGCTCCTCTTCGCGCTTCTGGAGGCGCTGTTCCTTCTGGCGTTGGCGGCGATCAGTCATTTGCTGGGTGAACCGGGCCGTAAGCTATTCATTGCAGCATCCGGTCCCCAAATTCCATCTCTATTGACCCCTCGCGAGGTCTTTGTTCGTGTCTCTAATTGTTCAGAAGTTCGGCGGCACCTCGGTCGGCTCTCCCGACCGGATCAATAGCGTCGCCGATCGGGTTTGCGCTACCACCCGGTCCGGGCACGGCGTGGTGGCGGTGGTGTCCGCCATGGGAGATACCACCGATGACCTGATCCAACTGGCCGAGGCGATCACTCCTGATCCTCCCGCTCGGGAGATGGATATGTTGCTCACGGCTGGCGAACGCATCACGATGGCCTTGCTGGCGATGGCGATCTCCGCCCGCGGTGTCGAGGCAATGAGCCTTACCGGCTCTCAGGCGGGAATCCTCACCGATGGCACCCACGGAGCAGCTCGCATCCGCGAGATCAGGGGAGATCGCATTCAGGAGGGCCTGGCCCGCGGCAAGGTGGTCATCGTGGCCGGTTTTCAAGGGGTCGACCCCACGTCAAAAGAGATCACGACGATCGGCCGCGGTGGTTCCGACGCCACCGCGGTGGCCCTGGCGGCGACGCTGGGAGCCGACGTCTGTGAGATCTACACCGACGTCGATGGGGTCTTTGCCGCCGACCCCCGAGTAGTCCCGGCCGCGGTAAAGCTCGCTGAGATTTCCTACGACGAGATGCTCGAGCTTTCGGCTTCTGGAGCGGGGGTGCTCATGACTCGGGCCGTCGAGTTCGGGCGCCGATTCAATATCCCGATACATGTTCGCTCGTCGTTCAATGAGAATGCCGGGACTTGGGTCAAGGAGACCACGATGGAGCAAGCAATCATCTCCGGGATCGCCCACGATCGGTCCGAGGCGAAGCTGACCGTGCGCGGCGTGCCGGACAAACCCGGCGTGGCCGCCGACCTCTTCGAGCCGCTGGCCGAGGGCGGGGTCAATGTCGACATGATCGTCCAGAACATCGGTCACGACGGCTCCACCGATATCAGCTTCACGGTGCCCAAGGCAGTAGTCACTCACGCCGCCGAGGTGACCACCAAGGTCTCGCACGAATTGGGGGCGCAGACCGTCGAAGTCGACGAGAACATCGGCAAGGTCTCACTTATTGGCGCGGGGATGAAATCCCACCCCGGAGTGGCGGCCCGAGTCTTTCGGGCTCTGGCGGAGGCGGCGATCAACATCGAGATGATCTCGACTTCCACGATTCGCATTTCCTGCATCGTCCGCGGCGATCAAGTAGATGAGGCGGTGGCCGCCCTTCATCGCGAGTTCCAACCCCCGCTCGTGGCCGAAGAGGTCGGGGCTTGAGCGATCGCAGGGTGGCAGTGGTGGGGGCCACCGGCGCGGTGGGCCGGACTCTGCTCTCGGTCTTGGACGAGCGAGACTTTCCCATGGCGGAGCTGCGGCTCATGGCCTCGGCCCGGTCGGCGGGTTCGGTGGCGACAACCCGCTGGGGCGAGATCGAGATCGAGGATCTCGAGCTGGCCGATCCGGAAGGAGTCGACATCGCCATCTTCTCCGCTGGCGCCGAGCGCTCCCGCACCCACGCCCCGAGGTTTGCTTCGGCCGGGGCGGTGGTGGTGGACAACAGCTCCGCCTTCCGGAACGATCCGGCGGTACCGCTGGTGGTGGCCGGCGTTAACGATCATGCCGTTTCCAGCCACCGGGGGATCGTTTCCAATCCCAACTGCACCACCATGGCCCTGATGGTGGCGGCCGGCCCGCTTCATCGGGCCGCGGGAATCGGGCGCATGGTGGCCACCTCATACCAGTCGGTCTCGGGCTCCGGGCAGAGGGGCATGGACGAATTGAAGAACCAGATCGCGGGCCGTCCGGCTACTGATCTCTACGTGCGTCCGATCGCCTACAACGTGATCCCCTATGCGGGTACCGAGACCGACGCGGGTTACACCGACGAGGAGTGGAAGCTGGTCAACGAGAGCCGCAAGATTCTCGATGCTCCCGGCCTGGCAGTGGAGCCCACCTGCGTCCGGGTGCCAGTGATGGTGGGCCACTCGGTCGCCGCCACGATGCACTTTTCGCGTCCGGTGCTACTGGAGGAGGCCTTGGGGATCCTTTCCGAAGCTCCCGGCGGGGAGCTCTGGATCGACCGGGTTCCGACACCCCTCGATGCCGCGGGGAAGGACACGGTGCTCATCGGTCGGGTTCGTCAAACGCTCGGTGACGAAGGTGGCATCAACCTCTGGGTAGTCGGTGACAACTTGCGCAAGGGGGCGGCGCTCAACGCCGTACAAATCGCCGAACTGATCAGCTGACCGTCGGAAAGTCGAACGTCTGCCAGTCCTCGGGCGGGAGGAAGGGCGAAGCTCCGAGAAAAAGCGAGATGGTTCCACCGACGCTGAGGATGGGACCAACCCGAAATACGGCAAGAGGGACGGGGGGCGGTGGTGGCGGCGCCGTGGTCGTTGTAACCACGGGCTGGGTCACAACCGGCTGAGGTGTCGTGGTGGGGGGCGGTGGGGGAGCTGTGGTGGGGGGCGGCGGGGGAGCTGTGGTGGGGGGCGGCGGGGGAACCGTGGTGGGGGGCGGCGGCGGGGGAGCAACGCTCTGAGTGGGGAGGGTGCAAAACACGATCGCCACCCACAGTCGTCCGGCCGAGTCTGTAGCTGCTCCGGTCCCCATCGCATTCCACTTCGATTGCTGGATCAGCGACCAGTGCGAAGGGCTATTGGCGAAGGCGTTCATCACCGCGGAGACGTCGGATCCATACCCGATCACTTCTCCCGCCGCCGAGCACGTACCGAGGAGCGGGCCGAGGTTGGAATGAATCAGGCTCTGACCGCCGGCGATCCGGTTGGCGGCCGCCTGGGCGAAGCCGTCGACGGTGCCGTCGATTGCCAAATCGGGCGAGCGGACTGAATTGACGGCGGCGCCGAGGTCGTCCGCTCGAGCCGGTAGCGCCACCAGCAAAACGAGCGCGACCGCGAAATATTTGACTCCGCGTCGCATAGGGGTCGGGCGACCCTAGGTCTTGCGGCCTACCCCGGGCAACTCAGGACGCCACACTCGGTGGTGGGTCGCGAAAAGCTTCCTTACGGCATCCCGCGCGCAGAGTGTCTAGTCAGCGAAGAGGACGCGGCGCAGATCCTGGGCGGTAAACGGTTTGAGGACGCTGGCATCGGCTCCGGCCCGCTTGGCAAGGAAAGCATCGGCCGAACGGTCGAGCAGGAGAACCAGCCGGGTGGGTTCGATCTGGCCCATGGCGATGGCCTCCCGCAGGCGGCGCACAACTGCCATTCCCCCCATCGACCCCACCTGCATGTCGATGAGCACCACCGATGGAGGATGGTTCTGGGCCGCTTCCACCACCACTCTGGGATCGGAGTGATGAACGCTCCACTCCGAGCTCGGCAACGCCGCGGCGACGTCATTTCTCACCCAGGCAGAGTCCGCCACCAACAGCATTTGCACGGCGGTGGAATGTACCTTCTGCGAACCCAGGGTTCACAGATAGGTTCTACCTATCCACCAGCCCACAGAACCCGAGAGGCGAGGGAGAAGCCTCCACCTAGTATCTGAGGGCCAATCGGGACGTAGCGCAGTTTGGCAGCGCGCAGCGTTCGGGACGCTGAGGTCGCCGGTTCAAATCCGGCCGTCCCGACTCAGATGTGCTCGCGTCCCTGACAATCGAGGACCAGGGCATTTTCAGCCGCGCTCGTCGACGAGGAGATAGGTCGTCATCGGACCTATTCCCTTGACATCGACCTCTCGCGACATGAATCGATATCGGTCTCCCACGAGCTCCACGGTCGAGGGGGCGAGTTGGATGCGCCCGGGCAGACCCGATGACTCCATCCGGGACGCCGTATTCACGGTTTCGCCCCACACATCGAAAAGGATTCGCCGCTGACCGATGACGCCGCCGATCACAGAGCCGCTGGCAACCCCCACACGCAGCTGCAAGGGCTGGCCCGTGGCGGCTCGCCAAGCGGCCATTTCGGCAATGAACGCTCGCGCCAGCTCGATCGCCGCGTCGGGATGGTCGGGCCGTGGATCGGGCGCTCCTGCTACCGCCATGAAGGAATCGCCCATCGTCCTGATCTTCTCCAGTCCATGGGCGATAGCCAGGCCGTCGAGCCGGGAGAAGAGGTCATCAAGCAGTGCCACCACGTGTGCTGGATCGGTACGCCTCGTCCATGGCGTGAAGCCGACAATGTCCGCGAACAGGACCGTCGTCTCCGGGTACGACTCTGCGATGTGCCGCTCGCCCCGCTTCAGCCGAGCAGCGATTGTGGGAGGGATCGCATTCATCAAGAGCTCGTCGACCCGAGTCTCCGCCTCCCGCCGACGGAGATCGGTGTAGCGCAGCAACAGGAAGGTGATCGCCAGCGGGATGACTGCGTTCAGGGCATGGCCGAATAGCACGAGTGGATAGGGCGGTGGGTCCACCGCCCGGCGCACCAACGGATCGACTGCCACCATCAGGCCGACGCTTCCGAGGAATACGAAGAACCACGCTCTGGCCCGATCCGGCCCGAGCGCCATGATTGCATAGGCCGGCATGAGAAAGGCCCAAACGAGACCGGAGCTTGACCCGGTGAGTCCCCCGCCGACGGCCGTGGCGAGTGGCACGAAGAGGGCTCCGGCTGCAATCAGGGCGACCACGTAGCGGTCGAATCGCCGCGTGCGCGCCAAAACCATCAAGTTGACCGCGCTGAAGGCGGAGAGCCCGAGGGCCAGCGGCCAGCTGAGGGGATGACCCTGGGTCTGAATCGGTAGAGAGAGCGGAGCGACGATCGTCACATAGCCGGCGACGACGCCGACCCGCTTGCGCAGGCGTACTGCTTCATCATCGCCTACATCTGCGATCGAGATCAGGCGAAATACGCGGCTTGCCACCTTGCCCGATGGTACGCGTGAAGCCGACCGGCTAGACGCCGTGCGCCCGTCGCTTGGGTCGTTCACGCATCACGAGACAATTAGATGTAGGCCAGAAGCGCATCAAGAGGGCGCGGAACCCTTTCGAGGTCGAGGGCTTCCGCCAGCAAGGCTCCATATGTGATCTTGCGGCCGGAGTGGGTGCCGAGGAAACGTCGCAGTTGGGCCTCGGTGCTTCGCTCTCGTTGGGCCGGCTGGCGTTGGAAGATTCGGAACGAGCCCATCTCCCGCTGCGCTTCAATAACTCCTTCGACGGCGCCGGGGCCCAACGAGCGGATCATCTCGTCTTCGAGATCGAGCACACAGACGAAGAAACCCAGGCTCTCCATCGACTCCCGAGTCAAGTTGGAGCCGATCCCAGCCTGTTCGAGCCCGTGACGGAACTTGCGCTCTTCACCCACATCGCAGAGGCCGGCCAGTCTGACGTTGTCTCCCTCAGGGCCCAGGCGACGGAGGTAATGACCGATGTTGGTGGCCCCACCCATGGAGACCACCGCGATTCCCTCATTCGCCAAGTTTCGGCTTCGGCGGAGGGCGAGGACCTCGACGGCGGCCCGATCGCTGGCTCCTTCGACCAGGACGATGGTTTGGGGTGGAACAGGTGACAAGGCAGGGGATATTGGAACAGCTCGCCGATTGAATGCTTCCCCCCGCGGGTAACGAATTGGTGTTGGAAGGAGAGAAATGGCCAGGAAGACCTGGAAACCCCACACCGTCCACGGCGAGCTTGATACCGACAAGCGCGACGACCTCCCCGACAGCGTTTTCGCCTTCCCGAAGTTGAGGAAGGAGCCACTGACCGATGCCAGCCATGTTCGCAACGCACTGGCCCGCTTCGATCAAGTGGAAGATGCCACCGACGAAGAGCGCGAGCAGGCCTTTGCCAATATCAAGGCCGCAGCCGAGCACTACGACGTCGAGGTCGAGGCTGAGTCCTGGAAGGAGCTCGGCAAGCCGTAAGCGGTTACATTCGAGCGATGGGATTCGCCGTATCGGCCGACGCCTATGACAGGTTCATGGGTCGTTACTCGGTCCCACTCGCCAGTCGTTTTGCCGACTTTGCCAAGGTCAAGCACGGTCAACGCGCGGCTGACGTCGGTTGTGGCCCAGGAGCTCTCACAGCCGAGCTAATCAAACGCCTGGGGACCGGAGCGGTGTCGGCGGTCGATCCGTCAGAGCAATTCGTCACCGCCGCCCACCAGCGCTTTCCCGAAGTGGACATACGAAGGGCGAGCGCGGAGGAGCTTCCCTTCGAGGACGGAGTTTTCGATAAGACGCTCGCTCAATTGGTGGTCCATTTCATGGCCGACCCCCGCCAAGGCCTCGGCGAGATGAAGCGGGTGACACGTGCGGGCGGGACGGTGGGAGCCTGTGTCTGGGACCATGCCGGCGATAAAGGTCCGCTCCACGTCTTCTGGCAGGCGGCCCGACAGCTCGATCCAGACGTCCCCGATGAATCCGAACTGGCCGGAGCCCGCGAAGGACACTTGGTCGATCTCTTCCGGGAGGTGGGTTTGGCCGAGGTCGAGGATGACGCTCTCACGGTGGCAGTCGAGCACCCCAGCTTCGACGAATGGTGGGAGCCGTTCACCCTCGGGGTAGGGCCGGCCGGAGCCCACGTCGTCGGTCTTAGCGCCGAGCATCAAGCGGAACTGCGAGAGCTTTGTCGGCGGAGGCTGGGACCTGCGCCGTTCACCATCTCCGCAACTGCGTGGGCTGCCCGGGGAAAGGCCTAGTCCGAATATCATCGCCGGTCTTGTTGGGTGTGGCTCTTTTGGCGATATCCCTGGTCGGGTCGCCGCAATCGGAACCGGTGGTCGAGGTGATCGAGCTCACCGGTTATGTCGATGACGCCTCCCTCGGCTACGTCCGCGACTCGATCAACGATGCCGCCGAGGCGGCGAGAGAGTTGGCAATCATCCAACTCGACGCCGAGGCCGTCGTCGGCTCGGCCGCGGCGATCGACGCCACCGTCGCCCTCATCTCTGATCCACCGGTTCCGCTCGTGGTGTGGGTGGGTCCGGCCCCAGCTGTGGCCCGAGGCGGGCTCGAGGCGCTGGCGGCCGCGGCACCGCTGTCGGTGAGCTCTGACGATGCGCCCAGCATCCGCCAACTCGTCCAGGATCTCAACGGCGTTTCCCTCCGCCCGGGCGATCCCCCGCTAACGACCATCACCGACGAGGTCCCCACCGGGGTGGCGGGGGTTACCACAGTCCCGGTCACCTTCACCCAGCCCGGTCTCTGGCATCGGTTTCTGCATCTCGGAGCCAGCCCGGAAGCCGCCTTCTTCTTTTTGGTCGCCGGGCTGACGTTGGTCGCTTTCGAATACTTCGCCCTCGGCCCGGGCTTGGCCTCGGGCGTGGCCGCCGTTTCCCTCTTCCTCGCTGCCTACGGCCTCGGCGTCATGCCCATTCGCCCTTTGGCGCTAGGCGGGGCCCTCGCTTCGGTTCTCCTCTTGGCGGTCGGGCACCAGCGGGGGGGTGTTCTCGCCTTCACCGTCCTTGCCACCGCCCTCCTCACCTGGTCGGGATTCAATCTCTCGGCCGCACCCGAGCTGGTCCCTATCGGTGGCGTCGGGGTGGTGTTCGCCGTGCTGTTGGTTCTCTTCTTCTTCCTCGTGGCGATACCGGCGGTAACCCGAGCCCGGATGTCGACTCAGACGATCGGTCGCCAGGCCTTGATCGGCCAGGAAGGAACTGCCGTGCTCGATTTCTCCCCCGAGGGATCGGTGGTCGTCAACGGGGCGCAATGGCCCGCCACCGCCCATCGGGAGGCGGCGATTCGGGCCGGGGATCCGGTCGTGGTCACCGCAGTTGCCGGCCGGGAGCTCGAAGTCGAGCCCCGCCCCGCGAAAAATTGATTTGGCCTCCTGGCAAAATTTCCCTGGCGGATCTTCCCAGGGATGGGTAGGTTCCGGCCCCGTCGACGGCTCATGGGAGGATTTGTGCAGCGTTTGGACGACTGGCAACTAAGGGCTCTTTGCCGGGGGAATCACGCTCACCTTTTCTTTCCACCATCCACCTTCGAGCGCAAGGACGAGCGGGAACGTCGAGAAGAGAGGGCTAAGGCCATCTGCCAGGTGTGTCCAGTGGTCGATCCCTGCGCCACCTACGCGATCAGCATCCGCGAACCCTTTGGGATCTGGGGAGGCCTCACCGAGCTCGAGCGCCGAGAGCTATCGGCGAGCTAAGGCCCGTCGCTCCCCGGCCGGCCGCCACGGTCCTGGTCCTCACGGGAGAGCCCCTAAAAGTGCTGATGGTCCGCCGCCCGCCAGGCGGTCTCTTTGGCGAAGCCTGGGTGTTTCCTGGCGGTTTGACGGAGGCGGCCGATGGGGGTCCCGAGGATGCCGACCTCATGAGGAAAAGGTCCGCAGTCCGCGAGCTGGAAGAGGAGGTGGGCCTATCGATGCCGGCAGCGGACCTTGTCTACCTTTCGCGGTGGGTCACCCCCCGCATGCTCCCTCGCCGGTACGACACCTGGTTCTTTCTGGCGACCGTGCCCGCCGAAGTCGCGGTCGCCCCCGCCAGCGACGAGGTCACCGACGCCGTCTTCGTGGCCCCGGTCACCGCCCTCGCCGCACATCAAGCCCAGCAATGGAAGCTGCTTCTTCCCACCCTCGCTCACCTCCGCTGGCTGACCCGTCACCATTCGCCGCGAGACGCGCTGGCCGCCGCCAGAACCCACGCCACCGCTGAGCCCCTCGAGCCCCAGCTCACCGACGACGGCTCCTTCGTCACTCCGGAGCTGCCGTGGTGAGCGAACTGCGAATCGATCGGGTGCTGGCTCCAAATCCCGGTCCCTTCACACTGACGGGTACCAACACCTGGATCGCCTCCTTCGGCAAGGAGGCGATCGTCATCGATCCGGGACCGCGACTCGCCGATCACGAAGCCGCCATTGTCCGGGGCCTGGAGGAACGGAGACCCTCGGGGATCCTCGTCACCCACAACCACGAGGACCATGCGCCCCTGGCCAATCCGCTGGCCCGTCAATTTGAGATTCCTGCCTACGGCCACGCCCCCGGCCCCGACTTCGAGCCCGATCTAACCCTGGTCGAAGGCGACCGACTCCCCCTGGGCGAAAAAGAGCTGCTCGTCCTCGCGACGCCGGGACACTCGGACGACCACTTGTGCTTTCAGATCGACCAAGTCCTTTTCAGCGGCGATCACATCATGGGCGGTTCTTCGGTGATGGTTGAGGATCTGGCTCGCTATCTCGCCTCGTTGCGCCGCCTTCGACCACTCGGGCTCGAGCGCATCTATCCCGGCCACGGGCCCGAGATCGATCACCCCGATGAGGTCATCGACTGGTATGTTGCCCACCGGCTGCAGCGGGAGCGAGAGATCCTGGCGGCCCTGGAGGCCGGGGCGACGTCGGTGGCCGAAATTGTCGAGATCATCTACCGGGAGGTCGATCCTTCACTTCACTCCCTGGCGGCAGTGTCGGTGGCGGCACATCTGCGGAAGCTGGAAGAAGCCGGACCTGGTTGATTGTTCCCCTATAGATGGATCAGACAGTTCGAAAGGGGAACGCCTCCCCTAATAACGTTGAGCCCGTGCCTGTCAGCAACGACGTCTACTCCGCCCTGCGTGGGGTGGTTGACCCCGAGTTGGGGGGAAACGTGGTTGATCTCGGCATGGTCACGTCGGTCGATATCGACCCCGATGGTCGGGTCGAAATCGGGCTCGCCCTGACCATCGCCCAATGCCCGATGCGGGGCTACCTGGAGGGCGAGACCAGCCGCAAGATCGCCGCCCTGCCGGGGGTCTCGGAAGTTCTGGTGCGGACGACGGCTATGACTCGCGAGCAGCGGGCCAATCTGATGTCAGGGGCGCGTCTGCGCGCCCGCGAGAACGCACACCGGACCAGAGTCCATCCGACTACCCGGGTCGTGGCGATCTCCTCAGGCAAGGGCGGGGTCGGAAAATCGACCGTTGCCGTCAACCTGGCAGTGGCTTTGGCCGGCAAAGCATTTTCTGTGGGCCTGCTCGACGCCGACATCTGGGGCTTTTCCATCCCCCGGATGCTTGGTTCGGACGAGAGGCTCTCCGCCGACGACGACACCAGGCTCATCACCCCCGCCGACGTGCAGGGGATCAAGGTGGTCTCGACCGGGCTCATCATCGACAAGGAAGAGACCGCCCTCATGTGGCGGGGTCTGATGCTCTCCAAGGCCTTGGAGCAGTTCCTCAACGAGGTCGAGTGGGGGATGCTCGATTACCTCGTGATCGACATGCCCCCTGGGACCGGCGACATTCAGATGGCTCTGGCCAGGCTCTTGCCCCAGGCCGAGATGGTGGTGGTGACGACGCCGCAGATTGCCGCGCAAAAGGTGGCGGTCCGGGTTGCCGATATGGCCCGCCGCTCGCACATGCCGATCATCGGGGTCATCGAGAACATGTCCTCTTTTGTCTGCGACCACGGCGAGGAGTACCCCCTCTTCGGTGCGGGGGGCGGAGCCGAATTGGCCTCGACACTGAGCGTTCCCTTGCTTGCCCAGATTCCTCTTGATCCGGCGGTGGTCACGGGAGGCGACGAGGGAGCTCCAGTTACCACCGATCGCCCGGAAACGCCGGCGGCGATGGAATTCGACCGGGCCGCCAAGCGCCTGCTCGAGCTGTTGCCTCCGGTCAACGAAGAAAACTGCACGGGGCGGATCGCGAAACTTCTCGAGCAGTTGGCCGTGTCGGAGCCCGTCGCCAGCCCTTCGTCCACCGGGGTGACTAGTCACTGAGCAGAACCCAAAAACGTGTCCAGACGTCGAGGGTCTCCTGATCGAAACTAGAGGGCGAACGTGCTCGGGTAAATCGACGCCGGCGTTGGCGTCGCGGCGGGCAAAAACGGAGGGGCTGGGAGGCCAATTGGGCGAGCGTGGCGGCCAGTTCGGCTGACTACCGTCAGGGGCAAGCTTCGGGGATCCGGTTCCCCCAACGGAACCCCGACTAACACGAGGGCCTGTTCCCCCACAGGCCCTCGTGAATTTGGAAGAAGACCCTTGGCCCTTGCCGGGGCCGATTACCGGCGACGGGAGGGGAATAGACCAAAACCGCGTCCCGTTTACAATTGAGCACGATGACTCAGCTTGTTTCCATCAAATCCGCACGTCCGACCCCTGTCGTCACCCTCACCGATGCTGCCGCGGCCAAGGTCGCCGAGCTGATCGAAGCCGAGGGCGAGGCGGGCCTGGCTCTGCGTATGGCAGTTCGACCTGGTGGATGCTCGGGGTTCTCCTACGAAATGTTTTTCGACTCCGAGATCGAGCAGGACGATGCCGTCACCGAGCACGGCGGAGTCAAAGTGATCGTCGACTCGGAGTCGGCCGACCGCCTGCGCGGCTCGACCCTCGACTACAAGGACGGACTCATGGGGGCGGGTTTCGCCATCGAGAACCCCAACGTCACCCGTTCTTGCGGTTGCGGCAACAGCTTCAGTTAGACCTTGGCGCGTCATCTTCGCTCCGCTTCCGGAGCACCGGCGCCGGTCGGGCCATATTCAACCGCGGTTGAGGCCAATGGCTTTGTCTTCCTCGCCGGTCAAGGAGCCATCGATCCCGGCGGGGGAAGCCTTCCGGAGTCGATCGAAGATCAAACCCGACGGACGATGGACAACCTGAAGGCCGTTCTCGCTGGCGTCGGACTCGACTTCTCCCATGTCATCAAGACCTCGATCTTCCTCATCGACATGAAGGATTTCGCTGCAATGAACGCGGTATATGCAGAATATTTCGAGGATGACCCGCCCGCCCGGACGACGGTGGCGGTGGCGGCTTTGCCCCGACCGGAGATGAAGGTCGAAATCGACATGGTGGCTGCGCGCTGATGGATTCCGCTCGCGTCCTCGAAGCCCTCGGGCTCGGGGACGACAACTCGGGAGTCTTCGCCGGCGAATGGCTGGAAGGCACAGAGGGCACCATCGAGGTCCTAAACCCGGCCACCGGCGGGCGCATCGCTGCGGTGGGACAGGCGTCGACCGAGGAGTACGAGAAGGCGGTTAACGCCTCGGTGGCAGCCTTCGAAAAATGGCGGATGCTCCCGGCTCCCAAGCGGGGTGAGTACGTCCGGCAGATCGGTCACGCCCTCCGGACCCACAAAGAAGCGCTGGGGGCCCTCATCTCCCTCGAGACGGGAAAGATCCGCGCCGAGGGCGAAGGCGAGGTCCAGGAGATGATCGACATCTGTGATTTCGCCGTTGGTCTCAGCCGCCAGCTCTACGGAATGACGATGACCTCGGAGCGTCCGATGCATCGGATGTATGAGCAGTGGCATCCGCTGGGACCCGTTGGAGTTATCACTGCCTTCAACTTCCCGGGCGCGGTTTGGTCCTGGAATGCCGCCATCGCCGCAGTCTGCGGGGACACGGTCTTATGGAAACCGTCCTCGGAGACTCCATTGACCGCCATAGCGGTGACGAAGATTTGCCAGCAGGTGATGGCTGGGACCGGCTTCGAAGCGGTATTCGGCCTGGTCGTGGGACGGGGGGCGGTAGTCGGCGACCGCATGTTGGTTGACGAGCGTTTGCCGTTGATTTCTGCCACGGGCTCGACCAAGGTCGGCCGCCGGGTGGCGGCAGCGGTGGCGGATCGCTTCGGGAGGTCGATCCTCGAACTCGGCGGCAACAACGCCGTCATCGTGATGGACGACGCCAACCTCGAGCTGGCGGTAAGAGCGATCGTCTTTGCCGCCGTGGGAACCGCCGGCCAACGCTGCACCTCTCTGCGACGGCTGATCGTGCATGAGGCAGTGGCTGACAAATTGGTCGATCGTCTGGTGGACGCCTACAAGCAGGTGCCGATCGGTGATCCCCTCGACGCCGGGACCTTGATGGGTCCGCTGGTGACCCAGCAAGCAATAAAGGACATGATGTCGGCACTCGAGAAGGCACAGGAACAGGGTGGGACGGTGGTCACCGGTGGAGCCGTGATCGATCGACCTGGAAACTTTGTCGAGCCCGCGATCGTCCGCATCTCTGCCGATGCCGAGATCGTTCAAGAGGAGACCTTCGCTCCGATCTTGTATGTGATCGAGGCCCGGGACCTCGACGAGGCGATCGCGATTCAGAATGGAGTTCGCCAAGGCCTTTCCTCCGCCATCTTCACCGACTCGCTGCGATCGGCCGAGCGTTTTCTCTCCGCGGTCGGCTCCGATTGCGGTATCGCCAACGTCAACATCGGAACGTCCGGTGCCGAGATCGGCGGTGCCTTTGGCGGAGAGAAAGAGACCGGCGGAGGTCGCGAGGCGGGATCGGACTCCTGGAAGCTCTACATGCGCCGCCAGACCTCGACCATCAACTGGGGTGACGACCTCCCCCTCGCCCAGGGCATCAGTTTTCAAACCTAAGGCTTAGTGCTGCGGTTTCCGCAGGTTTCTGCATTCAGAATCAGTCGTGCGCCTAGCCAAAGCGGTAGCCAACCGATCTGACGGTCGTGATCCACGAGGCCCGGTGTTCTCCCAGCTTGGCCCGGAGCCGTCGGACATGAACATCGACGGTGCGAGCGCCGCCGAAGTACTCATAGCCCCAGACTTTCGAGAGCAGTTGTTCCCGACTCCACACCCGGTGGGGGTGCTCGACGAAGAAGCGCAGCAGCTCGTACTCCATGTAGGTGAGATCGACCGGAGCCGAATCGAGCGTGGCCTGGTAGGTGAGGAGATTGAGCTCGAGGTCCTTGAAGTGGTGGATCTCATCGGTCCCCTCGGCCCGTGTCAGCCGATGCAGTCGTAATTCCAGCTCGGCGGGTTGTACCGGTGCGAGGATGAAATCACCGAGGCCGACCGCGCTCCCCAGCAGATCGACGTGTTCGGGCTCGGCGATCAACAGAACCGGCAGGGGATTGGTGGCGAGCAACCCTTCGATTGCTCGGAGTCGCCGCCGAGGCTCCGATCCCAGCTCAACCAGGAGAGCGGCGCTTTCTGGCGGGGGCTCGGCCTCGATCTCGGAAATGGTTCGGTACTCGATCCGCGCCCGGGCCAATGCATCGAGCAGTGACTCCGAAAGATCCGGAGGAAAGGCGGCGACCGCCAGACCGTCAGAGAATTGGGAGGTAGGTCTCGAGCTCGAAACGGGAGACGTGGTGCTGATAGCGGTCCCACTCCTTGCGCTTGTTGCGGAGGAACCAGGAGAAAACGTGCTCGCCGAGAGCCTCGGCCATGAGCTCGGAACGCTCCATGCGATCGAGGGCATCAGCCAGAGTCTCGGGCAGCCGAGCGACGCCGGCCGCCGCCCGCTCGGAGGCGGTGAGAGCATGGACGTCGTCCTGCACTTCGGGGGGAAGCTCGTAGCCGTTACGTATCCCAGCCATTCCCGCCGCCAGCACCGCGGATAAGGCCAGGTACGGATTGGCGGCTGCATCGGGCGAGCGGTATTCGACCCGCACGCTTGAGGATTTTCCCTTCTTCGCCAAGGGCACCCGCACCAGCGCCGACTGGTTGTTGCGCGCCCAGGAGATCCAGATCGGAGCATCGAATCCAGCCACGAGCCGCTTGTACGAGTTGACCCACTGATTGGTGACGGCGGTGATCTCGGCGGCGTGGGTGAGGAGGCCGGCAACGAACTGCTGGCCGACCTTGGAAAGGCCGTTGTCCGAGCCCGGTTCGAAGAAAGCATTGCGGTCCCCTTCGAAGAGGGAGAGGTGAAGATGCATTCCCGATCCGTCGAAGTCCTCCAGCGGCTTGGGCATGAAGGTGGCATAGATGTCGTGTTCCATCGCCACTTCTTTCACGGTCAGCCGGAAGGTCATGATGTTGTCGGCCATGGTCAGGGCATCCGTGTAACGCACGATGATCTCGTGCTGGCTGGGAGCTACCTCATGATGCGAGTGCTCCACCGGGATCCCCATCAGCTCGAGAGCGTTGATGGTCTTGCGGCGATACTCCTGAGCATTGTCGAGCGGGGTGAGGTCGAAGTAGCCGCCGCGGTCGAGAACCTGGGGGTCAGGCCCGGAGTCGCGGAAGTAGAAGAACTCGAGCTCGGGGGCCACGTAAAAGTTGAATCCCATGTCGGCCGCGGTCTGGAGGTTGCGTTTCAGCACTCCCCGGGGGTCGCCCTCGAAGGGTGCCCCGTCCGGAGTGACGATGTCGCAGAACATCCGTGCCACCTGCTGGTCCGGCCGCCAGGGAAGAATTTGGAAGGAGGCGGCATCGGGGCGAGCCAGCATGTCGGCCTCCTGCACTCGGGCATATCCGTCGATCGCCGAGCCGTCGAAGGTCATCCCTTCTTCAAAAGCCACCTCCAGCTCGGAGGGGCTGATCGACACCGACTTCAGAAAGCCCTGGACGTCGGTGAACCAGAGACGAATGAACCGGATGCCCCGCTCCTCGACCGTCCGGAGGACGTATTCGGCTTCCTTGTTCACCCGAACGAGTCTATTTGCCCTAGAGCCAGCCGCTCTTCTTGAACCGCCGGTAGAGGACGGTGCACGCCACCACCATCAGGGCCAACACCGCCGGGTAAGCCCAGGTCTCGTCGATCTCGGGCATATGGGTGAAGTTCATTCCCCAGATCCCGGCGAGCATCGTCGGCACCGCCGCGATGGCAACCCAGGCCGAGATCTTGCGCATGTCGTTGTTCTGGCGAACGCTGACCTGGGTGAGATTGGCCGCGAGTATCGAAGTCAAGAGGTCGTGGAAGGTCCCGATCCGCTCCACGACTTTTACCAGGTGGTCGTGGACGTCGGCGAAGTACTCCTTCAAATCGGGGTGAATCGCCGGAAACCGACCCCGGCTGAGACGGGCGAGCGGTTCCTCCAGGGGAGCCGTGGCGGACAGGAACTGGTTGACCTCGCGCTTCAACTTGTAGATGCGCTCGGTTGGCGTCGCCGACGAGTCGGAGAAAATGGTGCTCTCCAACTCGCGGATGTCGGTATCGAGTCCATCGATGACCTCGCCGTAGTCGTCGACCACCCGGTCGAGGATGGCCAGCAACACGGCGCTCGGTCCCAGGGTCAACTCTCCGGGGTCAGACTCGAGGTGCCTGCGGACTTCGACCAGCCGCGAAGCCTCACCGTGTCTGACCGCGACCACGAAACGACGGTCTACGAAGAGAAGGATTTCGCCCAACTCGATTACCTCTACCGGATCGACATAACGAGCCGGCTTCAAGACCACAAATAGCGTGTCGTCATAGACATCGAGCTTGGGTCGTTGATGGGCATGGATGGCGTCCTCCACCGCCAGCTCATGCAAACCAAACTCCTCCCGCACCGATTCGAACTCCTCCTCGGTGGGTTCGTGGAGCCCGATCCAACAGAACGTGTCGCCGCCCTCGCATTGCTCGAGCGATTTCTCCAAAGCGAAGGGCTCGGCCCGGCGCTTGCCATCGGTATAGAGGGCGGCGTCGACGATCACTGGCTAAAGGTAGCTCGCGGCTCTAGCGCGATCTGCTCGCGAATCCCTGATGTAAGAACAGTCTGAGATTCTCGGTGACCTCCCGCAGTCGCTCCGGGGCGGCGATAGCCGACCGGGCGGCCGACATCGTCACGTCATGGATCAAGCGACCGGCGAGGTCGGGTGCGATCGGTCGATACGTC
>JAICGW010000002.1 GCA_025922945.1 Acidimicrobiia bacterium
CCGGGCGAGCTCGCGGGCTTGGGACCGGTGATTTCCGACATCGCCCGCCAGGTGGCCCGGGAGCAAAGCCATTGCCAGTGGACCTTTGCCGTGACCGACCCCGAGACCGGGATCCCGGTCCATACCGGGGTGACCCGGAGAAGACCGCGCCGGGAGACGAGAAGATGGGTCGAGGCCCGTCACCCCAGCTGCATCTTCCCCGGTTGTCGAATGCCTTCCCGAGACTGTGACTTGGACCATCGGATCCCCTGGTCGGAGCGGGGACCGACCTGTGATTGCAACCTGGTTCCCCTCTGTCGTCGTCACCACCGTTGCCGGCATCGGCTCGGGTGGCGGCATTCATCCCTCCCTCGGGGTGATCATCTCTGGATCTCACCGCTCGGACACCGCTATACCACCAGCGGGCGGCCGCCCTAGGTCGAGGTGTTACTTCCCCTACCCTCCCGTGCATGTCGGTGACGGTCGTCGACCATCCGCTCGCCCAGCACTATCTCACCATCCTGCGCGATCGTTCCACAGGCACTCCACTTTTCCGCGAGACCGCGCGGCGCCTGGCTTATCTGCTCGTCGCCGAAGCAACTTCCGATCTCGCTCTCCACGAAAAACCAATCGAGACCCCGCTTGAGCCGACCATGGGAACGTCCCTCGGGAAACCGATCGTGGTGGTGGCCGTCTTTCGAGCGGGACTCGGACTGGTGGACGCCGCGATTGACCTGCTGCCGAATGCGCGGGTCGGCTACGCCGGCGTCCAGCGCAACGAGGAGACCGCCGAGCCGATGGAGTACTACACCAAGTTCCCGCCGATGGCAGATGCTCGGGTGCTCATCCTCGAGCCAATGCTCGCCACCGGTGGATCCCTGGCTTGGGCATGCGAACAGGTGAAGTCAAAGGGCGCGGTAGACATAACCGCGGTTTGCGTGGTCTCGGCTCCGGACGGAATCAAGGTGATGGAGGAACGCCATCCCGAAGTCCGCATCGTGACCGCCGCCGTCGATCGCGGATTGAACGAGCGCTTCTACATCGAACCCGGCCTCGGCGACATGGGTGATCGGTTGTTCGGGACGGCGTGAGTCAAACCGACTTTGAAAAGGCTGTCCTGGCGGTGCTGCGTTCGCTCAAGTCCGGGGAGGTCGTGACTTACGGAGAAGTCGCCGAGCTGGCGGGTTACCCGGGAAGGGCCCGCGGGGTTGGTCGGATCCTGGCCATCACCCCCGAGGACCTGCCTTGGTGGCGAGTGGTCGGGGCGGGAGGGAAGCTTCGCTCCCCCAATCCGGAGCTTCAGGAGCACCTGCTGGAGATGGAGAGCCAGGCGAACTAGACGAACTCTGCTTGCCATACTCCGCCGGTGCAAAGAGCGGTAATCATCATGATGGATTCGTGTGGGGTGGGGGCAGCTCCCGACGCCGCCGACTATGGGGACGAGGGCTCGGACACGATCGGACACACCGCCCAGGCAGTCAATGGCCTGTCGCTTCCCAACTTCGAAAAGGCCGGCCTCGGCAACCTCCACGGTGATCTGGTCGGTGTGCCCCCGACTTCCGAGGCGACCATGGCCTTCGGGCGAATGGCCGAGGCATCGGCCGGGAAAGACTCGACTACCGGACACTGGGAGATTGCCGGTCTCATCACCGACCAGCCCCAGGCCACCTTCACTGACACCGGCTTTCCCGATGACCTCGTGAAGCCGATCGAAACCGAGTCGGGGTATGAGTTCATCGGCAACTACGCCGCTTCGGGAACGACCATCATCGACGAGCTGGGAGCTGAGCACGTCCGCACCGGCAAGCCGATTCTTTATACGTCGGCCGACTCTGTTTTCCAGATCGCCGCTCACACCGACGTCATCGCTCTGAGCGATCTCTACAAGCTCTGCGAAGTCGCCCGACGCCACTGCGATCGGTTTCGAATCGGGCGGGTGATCGCCCGTCCCTTCGTCGGTGAGCCCGGCAACTTCCGTCGCACCTACGACCGGCGGGATTTCGCCCTGGCCCCCGGAGGCCTCACGCTGCTCGACCATGCCAAGGACGCCGGACTGGCGGTATTAGGGATTGGCAAGATCGAAGACCTCTTCGCGGGTCAGGGACTGACCGAGGCAATTCACACCGAGGGTGACCAAGACGGGCTCGATCGAACCGTCTCGGCGCTGGAGGAGCGGACCGGTCCCGGCATCATCTTCACCAATCTCGTCGACCTCGACATGCTCTATGGCCACCGTGAGAACCCGGAGGGCTATGCCGCCGGGTTGAAGTTGATCGATTCCTATCTGCCGGCACTCGTCGAGGGGCTCGGAATCGAAGACCTCCTGATCCTCTCCGCCGATCATGGCAATGACCCCACCGATGGCTCCACAGATCACACCCGAGAGTTCGTTCCCCTGCTCGTCGCCGGACTCAAATCGACCGGGATCAACCTCGGAACCCGGGAGCAGTACTGCGATGTCGCCGCCACCATCGCCCAAGGGTTCGGTCTGCCGGCACCCTCCCGCGGCCGTTCGTTTCTCGACGAGATCAGCTGAGGATGAACGCGGTCGAGCTGATCCAGCGCAAGCGCGACCGGCTGCTCCTGACGGAAGATGAAATCGCATGGCTAATTCGCTCCTACACCGACGGCACCGTGACCGATTATCAGATGTCGGCGCTGGCAATGGCGGTGTTTCTCAATGGCCTCAGCCCGACCGAGCTAACCGCCTGGACCGGCGCGATGCTCCATTCCGGAGAGGTGCTCGACTTCTCTGACATCCCCCACCCCAAGGTCGACAAACATTCGACCGGGGGCGTCGGCGACAAGGTCTCGATCCCGCTGGCACCGATGGTGGCGGCCTGCGGGGTGGCCATCCCCATGATGTCCGGACGGGGCCTTGGTCACACCGGAGGCACTCTCGACAAGCTGGAATCAATTCCGGGCTTTACCACCGCCCTCGATCCCGACCGCTTTCGAGAGGTGCTGTCCGAGTGCGGTCTGGTTCTTGCCGGACAATCCGAGACGCTCGTCCCCGCCGATCGCAAGCTTTATGCGCTGCGCGATGCCACCGGCACGGTCGAGTCCATCCCGCTCATCGCCTCCTCAATCATGTCGAAGAAGCTGGCCGAGGATCTCGATGGATTGGTGCTCGACGTGAAGGTCGGAAAAGGGGCGTTCATGAAGCAAGCGGCCCAGGCCCGAGAGCTCGCCCGGACGATGGTCGCGATCGGCAACTCCTATGACGTCGAGACCGTTGCGCTGCTGACGGCGATGGATCAGCCGCTGGGCAACGAAGTCGGCAACGCCAACGAGATCGCCGAGTCCATTTCTCTCCTGAGGGGAGAAGGTCCCTCCGACCTGCTCGAGGTCACAATGGCCCTGGGAGTGGAAATGCTGACCGTGGCCGGGCTCGAAACCGATCCGGAAAAGGCGCGGCTCCTCTTGCAGAAGGCGATCGACGATGGCGAGGCCTTGGAGGTGTTGGGCCGGGTCGTAGCCGCCCAGGGCGGGAATCGGAACGTGATCGACGATCCCACCGGAGTTCTCCCCCGGGCGCCGCATCAATCCGAGGTCAGGGCCGAACGGACGGGCTTTTTGACCGGCCTTGATGCCCGCCAGGTGGGGGTTGCCGCCATGCGCCTCGGCGCCGGTCGCGAACGCAAGGAGGACACGATCGATCCCTCGGTCGGGATCAGGATCCACCACAAGATCGGCGATGAGGTCGAGGAGGGACAACCCCTGCTGACTCTCTTCTATCGCCATCCCGCCCGACTCGACGAAGCGCTCTCGGTGCTCGACGGAGCGATCGAAATCGGGGACGCGAGGCCCGAAGCCTCTCGTTTGGTTCTGGAGCGGATCGAGAGTTAGCGCGCCAATAGGACTACGGCCGCCAAGGCCAAACCGAGTCCAACCCTCTGTCGGCCGGCGATGGGCTCTTTCAATATGAGGACGGCGAGCAGGACGGTGATGGCCGGGTACAGCGAGGCAAGCACCGCCACCAGGGTGAGGAGACCCGAGCGAAATGCCAGCAGCAGGAAAACGTTGGCGGCGATATCGCCGATGCCCACCAGGCCCAACAACAACCTCGTCCCCGGCGGTGGGAGTGCGATCCGCCGCACCAGCAGCCAGATTGCCATGAGCGTCACAGAAGCGCCGCGGGCTCCTACCAGCGGCCACAAACCGGCCCCGTCTCCGGTCTGAGCAATGGCAACGAAGAAGAAACCGAAACCGAGCCCTGCCAGAATTCCGTAGCCGACCCCTCCGTTGGATTCGTCGCTTTCGCTCACGCCCGAGGCGACCAGCCAGACCGCCGGGAGCGCCAAGATGACTCCGAGCCACTCCAAAAGGATCGGGCGCTCACCCATTGCGAGACCGAACGCCAACGGGATCAGGGCCGAAAGCAAAGCCGCCAGCGGTGAGACCACGCTCATCCGGGCTTTGGCGAGCCCTTGATAAAGGGCGTAGATCCCGCCCGTGCCGACTATCCCGCCGATCGCCCCCCAAATCAGATCGGAGACCTGGAAGGAGGTGGCGGGAAATAGGACCGACAACCCCATGCCCAATACGAGTCCAACTAGTTGGGTCCAGAACACAACGGCGCTCGCCGCCATACGGCGTCCGGCTACGCCTCCGTAGAAGTCGGCGGCGCCGTAGATCAGAGATGCGAGCAGCGCGAAGACGGCGGACATGAGAGCGGCACACTCTCGTTACGATCGAACGTCGAGGACAAATCCGCTTGCCGAGGAGGCTCGATGCGCATCGTCGTCTGCGCCAAACAGATCCCCGATCCCGCCACGCCGTACAAACTCGAAGCCGACACTCACTGGCTCGTGCGCCCCGCCGAGCAGGTACTCGACGACACCGACCGGTATGGCGTGGAGATGGGGCTACAGCTGGCGCAGAACTCCGATGGCGGGGTGACGATCGTCTCCATGGGTCCCGCAGGATCGATGCAGGGATTGCGGCAGGCTCTAGCGATGGGTGCCGAGAAGGCCGTGATCATCGACGATCCGACACTGCGGGGATCGGACGCGTTGGCCACGGCCCGCGTGCTGGCGGCAGCTATTGCCAGAGAAGGATTCGACTTGGTGATCGCAGGCACGGAGTCAACTGACGGCTATTCAGGGGTGGTGCCGCAAATGGTGGCCGAGATACTCGATGTGCCCGCCCTTACCTACGCCACGGAGGTCAAAGCGGCAGAGGGGAAAATCACCATTCACCGCCAAACCTCGACCGGGTACGAGGTGGTGGAGGGGTCTCTTCCGGCATTGGTGACGGTTACCGCCGGGGTCGTCGAGCCTCGATACCCGACGTTCAAGGGAATTATGGAAGCCAAGAAGAAGCCGGTCGACAATCTCGCCCTGGCCGATCTGTCGGTTGAGGCAACCACCGATCAGAAAGTGACGTCGATCAGCGATGCTCCCGCTCGAAGCGGTGGGGCCAAGATCGAAGACGATGGCGCCGCCCACGAGAAGATCATCGAACTGCTCGCCCAGAAGAAGGTGATTTGATGGCCGAGGTCTGGGTCTTCGTCCGGGAGTTCGATGGGGCTCCCACCCCGCTCGCCTTGGAATTGCTCACCAAGGCTCGTCAGGTGGGAGACACGACGGCGGTTTATGTGGGAACCGGATCCGAGGAAGCCTTCGCTCGCCTTGGTGAATATGGCGCCAAGAATGTCTTTCATCTCGATCCGAAAGACAGCCTGGTGGCCGCTCCGGTTGCCCGCGCCATGGCGGAACGGCTCGAGACCGACAAGCCTGACCTCATCCTCTTCGGGCAGGCCTACGACGATCGTGATGTGGCCGGACGGCTGGCAGCTCGTATCGGGCGTCCGATCCTCTCCAACGCCACCAATGTCACCCTCGAGGGTTCGACCAGCCACGAGATCTTCGGTGGCACTCAGATAGCCGAGGCCGAGATCACCTCGGCTGGACCAAAGCTCGTCCTGATACGTCCCAAGTCTTTTGCCGCCGAGCCCACGGGGGGCGCAGCACCGCAGGTGACCGTTCTCGACCTTCCCGACGTGGGGGGAGCGGGAGCGAAAGTCACCGGGACCCACGTCGAAGAGCGACAAGGTCCCAAGCTTGAAGACGCATCGGTCATCGTGTCTGGGGGCCGGGGCCTGGGCTCAGCCGAGAACTACGAGCTGATCGAAAAACTGGGAAAGCTGCTCAGGGCTGCCACCGGCGCCACCCGCGCCATCGTCGACGCCGGTTGGGTGCCCTATGCCAAACAGGTGGGTCAAACCGGCAAGACGGTGAAGCCCGACGTCTACATCGCCTGCGGCATCTCGGGGGCTATGCAGCATCTGGTGGGTATGAAAGACTCGAAGGTGATCATCGCCATCAACAAGGATGCCGACGCCCCCATTTTTGGCATCGCCGACCTCGGCGTCGTCGGAGACGTCCACAAGGTCCTGCCCAAACTGATCGAGGCGCTCGAGAAGCGTTAGCCCAGGACGCCGGCAATGGCGCCGGCCCACGATTCAGCCGGCACCTCCCCGTCATTGACGGCCGCCGCCAAAGGAGATCGGGCCGGGTGCCCGCCGCTCACCAGAGCCAGCTGGGTGAGGGTGTGAGCGCCGCCATGAACTCCCTTCAAAATCGGGAGCTCGGAGGATCCGAAGTAGCGGCCCCGCTCGCACCAGGCAAGGACGTTGCCATCCGCCAGTTGTTCCCATCCCTCGACCCCTTCGACTCCATGGAGAACGCCTGGGTCGGACATGGGGCCGATCAGGGCGGCGCTCCCCTCATCGACCACGATTGTCTCCTCACCGAGGACCGATCGCAGGTCGATACCGGGGCGCTCGGCGGCGGTGTCCTGGACATGGTCGCTGACGACGATGATCGCGGACTGGGGCCAATCGATCGCCTCTTCCAGTTGGCCGATCCGATCGTCGACTCTCCGATATGTGTCCGCGGCTTCGTCCGAGCCCGGGCCGTAGATATGCGAATAGGTGTCGATCGATCCGAAGTATCCGACCACCAGACGGGCCTCGGAGCCAAGGGCTTCTACCAGATGGGGCAGAACCGCCTCGTCAGCGGGATAAGCCAGCGGATCGAGGGCGATCTCGGGCGACAGCGCTCCATCTGGCGGCCAATGCGAGGCCGCCGTTCTTGCTCCCATCACCCCCACCAGGTGATGATCGCCAAAGGCGGTACTTGCTTCACCCCCGTAACTATCGAAGAGAGTTGGCGCCAGCGGACCCGCATCCCACGCCCCCAATACCTCGCCCTCACGGATGACATGATTCGTCCAGATCCCGTGCTCTGAAGGTCGAACACCCGTGACGAAGCTGGCGTGATTCGGATATGTGCAGGAAGCCATCACCGAGCGCCCAATTCCAGTGGCAGCTCCGTCGGCGTTCGCCCACCGCCAGAGATTGGGGGTGAGGTGCGGGGACAACCGCACCGGATCGAAGGCGTCGAGAATCAGAAAGAAGACTCGGGGGACATTCATGCCCGGCTAGAGCTTGAACTGATGGGGCAAGAGCTCTTCGAGGCTGTGCTCTCTCGTATCTGAATCGGCGGTGGTCACCAGGACCCTCTGCGTGCCGAACTCACTCAGGATCTGACGACAGCGACCACAGGGATAGGCGGCGTCAAGCGAGGGGGCATCGATACATGCCACCGCGATCTTCTCCACCTGGCGCACTCCGGCCGAAACGGCGGTGCCGACAGCCGTGGCTTCGGCGCAATTGGATGCGGGATAAGCAGCGTTCTCGATGTTGGCCCCGGTGAAGATGCGGCCGTCGGCACCGAGCACCGCGGCCCCCACCCGGAAGTTCGAGTAAGGGGCGTAGGCCCCGAGGGCTGCCTCCCGCGCCATGGCCGCCAGCGTCTCGTCGTCGGTGGTCATGCGTCGGCCAGCAATTCGTCGACAAAGGCATCCGGCTCGAATGGCATCAGATCCTCAACCTGCTCCCCCACCCCGATGAATTTGACGGGCACGCCCAATTCGTTCTCGACCGCGACCACTATCCCTCCCCGGGCGGTCCCGTCGAGCTTGGTCAGGATTATGCCGGTGAGCCCGATCGCTTGCCCGAACTCTCGCACCTGGGCGATTCCATTCTGGCCCCCGGTGGCATCGAGAACGAGAAGAGATTCGGTGATGCGACCACCCTCCCGTTCCAGGACCCGTCGGATCTTGCGCAGCTCTTCCATCAGGTTCTGCTTGGAATGCAGGCGACCGGCCGTATCGACAATGACGACGTCCTTGCCCCGTGCCCTGGCGGCGCTCAATCCATCGAACGCCACCGCCGCCGGATCGGAACCTTCCCGACCGCCCACCACCGGTACCCCGACCCGATCGGCCCAGGTTCGGAGTTGGGTATCGGCGGCTGCCCGAAAGGTGTCGGCAGCGGCCAGTAGCGGCTGGTGGCCGTCGGCCAGCATGCGACCGGCCAGTTTTGCGATCGAAGTGGTCTTGCCAGAGCCATTGACTCCGACCACCAAGACCACCGCCGGATCTCCCTCGAGATCGACGCTGCGATCGGCGCTGTCGAAGACCGAACGCAACTCGGTGTCGAGCAAGGAACGCGCTCCTGCTGGGTCTTCCGGTTTCTGCCGGCGAACGCGCTCGACGATCCCGGTTGATGCGGCCAGGCCGACGTCGGCTGCGATCAGCGCCTCCTCCATCGACTGCCAGAACTCGTCGTCCAGGGCTCCCCGGCCGAAGAGATTGCGCAGGGATTGGCCGAGGGCGGCACGCGATTTGGAGATTCGCCCTTCGATGGTCCTGGGACCGACTTTGACGGCAGCTGTTTGACGATCCCCATCCGGCCGCTGACGGTAGAAGAGGAATCCTGCCACCAGCAACACAACCACCGCGATAACGACTAGGAGGACCGGCTCCATCCCGCTGAGCGTACCCCAGGTATCACGGTCTCCTCTCATGCATTCGGGTGGAGGAAGACAGCCCCTCGCAACGAATCTTGAGAATTTCTCAAGGTGCTTTTCGTACGTTTGCGTCCCACCAACGAAGGAACATGCCGTGCAGACCGTGGCTGGACAATCGCATCGATCGACCCCTAACGGCCAGAGCAAGTGGCGACTGGCTCTCCTGGCCGGCGCCGTCATCGCACTGGCCGGTGCCTACGTCATCCTCAGTTCGGGCGATCTTTTCCGTGGGCAGCTCAGCCCGCAGGAGATCGCCGAACGCTATCTCGAGGCTCGGAACGAATACGACGCCAAGGCTGCCCGTGCCCTCATCGCACCAGACGCTCTGCTCAACGACGTACCACTGATCGGGTTCCACGAGCTCGATGCTGGTTTCGAGGCGCTCTCGATTTTTGAGATCTCCCAAGACCCATTCGAGTGCATGGTGGGTGACAGGGAAACCTGGGTGAGTTGTAGTTATCAGCTGGACTCGGCCCTGAACGATCCGGTGGGCTATCCGCCGGTCGCCGGGAAGATCAACTTCCGGATCGCCGATGGGAAGATCGTTGAGCTCCAGCACAATTTCCCCTTCGGTTTGTACTCCCCGTTTGTTTGGCGGCCATTCGTCGATTGGTTAATGGCC
Source organism: Acidimicrobiia bacterium (assembly GCA_025922945.1). Taxonomy (GTDB): domain Bacteria; phylum Actinomycetota; class Acidimicrobiia; order Spongiisociales; family ZC4RG35; genus JACCTH01. The sequence goes on from JAICGW010000002.1 coordinate 9,481, forward strand.
GAGCATGGCGAGGCGTCGTTCGATCGGATCTACCGCATTTTGCCCAGCGGGACCGCGACTCCGCGCCTGGACTCAGAAGCCCTTAGTTACGCCCGGACGGCGGTCGCCGACTACCGCGCGTCGGTCAGGCCTTGAAGGGAAACTAGATGCCGAGAACCGAGAAGTCGCGGGAGATCACCTGCGAGGAGCCACCCGCTTCCATCGTCACCCCGTAGAGGACGTCGGCCGCCTCCATCGTCTGTTGCTGGTGGGTGATCAGGATGAGCTGGCTCTCACCCCGGAATGCTTCGAGCAATCTGAGGAAGCGGCGGAGGTTGGCGTCGTCGAGAGCCGCCTCCACCTCGTCAAGGATGTAGAAGGGTGAGGGCCGCGCCGAGAAGACTGCAAACAGGAAGGCCAACGCCGCCAGCGATCGCTCCCCACCGGACAGCAGACTGAGCTTGGCGATCTTCTTGCCATGAGGCTGTGCTTCGATCTCGACACCCGACGTGAGAGGCTGATCGGGCTCGGTGAGCCGCATCTTTCCCTGACCGCCGGGGAAGAGGACGGTGAAGTATTCCGCGTAGTTGGCGGCGACTTCTTCGAAGGCAGACACAAATCGGCTCTCTATCTCCTCGTCGAGGGCTCTCATCACCTTGCGGAGCTCGGTTCGCGACCTCTCGAGGTCTTCGAGCTGACTGCTCATGAACTCGTGCCGTTCGGATAGCTCCCGATACTCCTCGGCAGCGAGGGGATTTACGGGTCCCATTCGTCGCAACTGGGCGGCGCGTGTCGCCAGGAGCCCGGGCAGATCCTCGGTATCGGTTTCGGGCCGGTTTGCCGCCAGTGCCTCTTCCGGCGACGCATCCGCTTCGCGGGCCAACGATTCGACAACCGCCTCCCGGCGCACTCGGGATTCAGTAGCGGCGAGGGCCAACTCACCCAGAGCCGACTTGTTGATGTCGAGCGATGCCTCCAGGTCAGCGAGCCGCCGTTGGCGCTCGCTGAGGTCGAGATTGACCGTCCGGTTCTCGGCGCGCTCTGCTCCGAGTCGGTCACGCAGCTCGGTAATCCGCCCGTTCACTACGTCGATAGCCCTCCGGGCCAGCGTCTCCACCCTGGCGAGACGGGAAAGAGTTTCGACCGTCACGATGCGGCCTGGTTGACTGCCTCCCGAAAGCTCGGCGTTGACCGACTGCTGACGAGCCTCGAGCATCGACCTCCGCTCCGCTGCCGTCGATGAGGCCATTGCCGCCTGCTTCCAAAGCTCCCTGGTCTGCTCCTGCTCCTTGGCCAGTTGCCGCCGACGATCGTCGAGTTCGGCTAACAAAGCCTGCCGCCGGCCCTCATCGCCCTCGAGGGCTTCCATCGATGCAACGAGCTGTCGGAGCGCGGCTCCCCGTTCGGCAATGGTCGTCTCCAAGAGAGACTCGCGGGAATGGAGTCTCCCGAGCTCGGCTGCCAGCTCGGCGCTGTGACGCCGTGATCGACCCAGCAGCTCGGTGGCACCGGCCAGCTTGATCTCCAAAGCCTCAAGCGTCTCGAGGGCGGCCCGCTCCGCATTTCGACTTCCTTCGAACTGACGGTGGGCGGTGTTGACCCGGCTCGTGGCCCGGGCGAGCTCCAGCTCGGCCTCATCCTGCTCGGCTTCGGCCTCGAGTAGTGATCGATTCTCGGGATGAGCCGTGCGGATCCCCTCGATGGTGATCAGGTCCCCTTCGGGAGTGACCACGCGCAGACCGGGGTGATGCTGCACCGCCGCCCAAGCGGTTGCCCATCCTTCGGCCACGGCAACATCGCCGAGCAGGGCGCGGGCCAGGGTGGACTCGCCGCTGACGCCGATCAAGTCGATCAACGCCTCAAGACCTATCTGAGGAGCGACGGCGGAAGCGTCGTACCCCGAGCCTTTCCAGTCCCCCACCAGGGAGACCCCACCACCCCCTTGCGCTTTCACTTGCCGCACTGCATCTTCCAAGTCCGCCCCTGACTCGAAGGCGATTGCCTGCGACCACGACCCAAGAGCAGCTTCGGTGGCCGCAAGCCATTCCGCCGGCACCGACAGCAGATCGGTGATCAACCCGCGGGCACCCTGCGCCTGGGCGACGAGGCGCTGGGATTCGATGTCTCCGGTGAGGCTGATCGCTTCCCTGCGCGCCCTGGCCGCGGCCGCGGCGAAACGCGCCTCCTGCTGGTCCAACTGGGCCTGCTCCCAGATTGTCTGTTCCTGCCGGCTCCTGGCGGCTGCGTCCTCGTACGACTTGCTGGCGAACCCCACTTGGCTATCGAGAGCTCGGGTCTCGTTGAGATGCCGCTCGGCAGCCTCGTTTTCGGCTCCAATCTGCTCGGTCAGCACCATGAGCCGCTTGCGTACCTCGTCGAGCTCGTGCCGGTCGCGTTCATCGGCGGCCACCATCGAGCGATGCTCACCCTGCGAAACGGCCAGCGCCCCTTCCGCCGACAGCCCCATCTGATCGGCCAGCGATCGCTCGTGGGCTTCGATCAATCGCAAAGTCGCTTCGCATTGCCCCACCTGTTGGCGGGCGGCCTCCTCTGCGGAGATGAGCTCGGATAATTCGGTATCGATGTCGGCTAGCTCGGCTTCCAGATCACGTCGCCGCTCATCGACATCCTCACGCCGGGAGAGCCCGCTGCGATGTCGTTCGTGCGCGACCTGAGCAATCCGGCGGAGGCTCTCAAGTGTCGTCTCGAGACGGGCTGCGGCGAGGCTGTCGGCTTCGGTGGAGGCTGCCAGCGACTGCGACCGCCGAGCGAGGTTCGCCGCCTCGGGCGCGAGCACTCCGATCTCGGTTTGGGCCGCGTGTATGGCTTTATCGAGTGCCTCTTTTTCGGTGGCGGATCGTCTGATGACTTCGTCGAGACGGCGAAGCTCCTCGCCTCCCAGGAAAAGAGTGAGGGCCCGAACTTCGGCCGCCGCTTCTTCCTGGCGATGAGCGGCCTCGGCCTGCCGCTTGAGGGGCCGCATCTGGCGGGCGACTTCGGACAGGATGTCGGTTAGGCGTTGACAGTCCTCACCGGTTCTCTCGAGCCTTCTCATGGCCCGCTCCTTGCGGAGCTTGTGCTTGAGAATGCCGGCAGCCTCTTCGATGATCGCCCGGTGCTCGGAAGCATCGGCGGCGAGGACCGAGTCCACCTGTCCCTGGTTGACGATGATGTGCTGGTGCCGGCCAACTCCGGAGTCGCTCAGTAGCTCGGTGACATCGAGCAAACGGCACTCGATGCCATTGATCTCGTATTCCGAGGACCCGTCGCGAAAGAGCCGACGGGTGATTGCCACCTCGTCGAGATCGAGATCGAGGTCGCGCCCGGTGTTGTCGAGCACAACTGTCACCTCGGCCCGATTGAGCGCCGGACGGGTGACCGTCCCCGCAAAGATGACATCTTCCATCTTCGAAGTGCGCAACGAGCGGGGAGCCTGGGTTCCCAGGACCCAATGCACGGCGTCCACCAGGTTTGATTTACCCGACCCGTTAGGCCCCACTACCACCGAGATCCCAGGTCGATATTCGAGCCGCGTGCGGTCGGCAAACGACTTGAAACCAACCAGTTTGAGGGTCTTCAAATACAAGAGTTACACCTGTGTTATTCGGGATTTTGAGGCTAGCCCCCAGCTCGCCACTATTGGCGGATAACGAAGTCCTGGATCAGGCGATCGGGAGCGACGGTTTCGGATTCGATTCCGCTCACTATGGCACCCCTGGGCCCGTGCCAGAGCCAGTCGACCATCCGATTCACAGCCTCGTCGTCGCCCTGGAGCCACACCTCGACCGTCCCATCTCGGTACTCGTTGCGAACCCATCCGAGGAGGCCGTGACCCCGCGCCTCGCTACGAGTGGCCTGTCGGAATCCGACTCCCTGCACGCTCCCCCTAACGACGGCTTTGACGGCTTTCACTTTTGGCAATTCGGGCAGTAATACGAGGAACGGCCTCCGATCACGATGCGCTCGATAGGCGTCCCGCAACGCCGGCAGGGCTCGTGCTCGCGCCCGTAGGCGAAAAGGCGTTCCCGAAAGCCCCCCGCCTGGCCATCAGGAAGCAGGTAAGCCAGATCACTCAAGGAAGTGCCCCCGGCTTCGATGCCCTCTCTGAGAACCGCCACGATGGCCGCCCGCAACTTTTTCAGCTCGTCTGTGGTGAGTTCCCCGCCGGGACGGGTCGGTCGAACTCGCGCCCGAAAGAGCACCTCGTCGGCATAGATGTTCCCGAGGCCGGAAACGATGCGCTGATCGAGCAATAGGGACTTGATCGGCGCCCGCCGACCCGAGAGTCGCGCTGCCAGTTGCGGCGAGCGCGGCAAATCGGCCAGAGCATCGCGCCCAAGCTTGAGTTCTTTTTTCAGCTCCTCTGGGGTGAAAACCGCCACGAAGCCGAAGGTGCGGGGATCGATGAAGCGTATTTCGGTCCCCAAATCAGTTCTGGCCCAGAAATGGGTATGAGCGATTTCGGGATCGTCGGGACTGGCGATGAGGACCCTGCCCGACATACCGAGATGAGTCACCCAGGTGAGACCCGACCCCAGCCGACCGAGGATGAACTTGCCGTGACGCTCCAGGCGATCGACGCGCTGGCCTTGGAGCCGGTCGACGATGTCCGCCGGGTTCTCGTGGCGCCGGCCGGTTCGAGGATGCCTCAACTCGACCGCGACGATCCGCCGTCCCTCCACGTGGGGCACCATGAACCGACGAGTCGTCTCCACTTCGGGAAGCTCTGGCACGGAGCCAACCTAGAAGCGGCGCCGCTAGAGCGGGAAAACCACCGCCTCGTCTACTTTGACCGATACTCGCTCACCAGCCTGAAAGTCGGGTGCGGGCCCAAGCCGGGCCCGCAACCTTTCGCCGCCAGCCAGGGCGATCGAGACCAGTTGATCATGACCGAAGAACTGGCGGGAGATGACGTGGCCGGGCCCTTCGGCGTCGGCGAAGAGCAACACGTTTTCGGGGCGGATCATGAGCTGGCAGGCGCCCTGGAGAGAGGTGGGGAAGCTTCCCAGGGATGACAGGGCCGTTCCCCCTTCGGCGTGGGCCCTTACGAAGTCGGCCTCCCCGAGGAAGGATGCCACCCACGGGCTCTCGGGTTGGCGATACAGGTCGGCGGGTCGATCCGTTTGCACGATCCTTCCCTCGGCCATCACCGAGACGCGGTCTGAGAGCGAGAGTGCCTCTTCCTGATCGTGGGTGACGAAGAGCGCCGTCGTTCCCGCTTCTAACAGGATCTCTTTCACCTCGTCCCGGACGTGGCTCCGCAGCGCGGCATCGAGGTTGGAGAAGGGCTCGTCGAGGAGGACGACCCGGGGCTCCGGCGCCAACGCCCGGGCCAACGCCACCCGTTGCTGCTGGCCTCCCGAAAGCTGGTGAGGCATACGTCGCTCCAGCCCGGAGAGACCGACGAGCTCGAGAAGCCTCGCCACCTGGCCGGGCCGGATGTTGCGCGCATAGGAGACATTGGCTTCGACATCGAGGTGCGGGAAGAGCGCGAAGTCCTGAAAGACCATGCCCACTCTGCGCCTTTCGGAGGGCACCATCAAGGAAGGTCCGGCTACCAGCTGGGATCCCACCCGCACGGTGCCGGATTCGGGTTGGTCGAATCCGGCAATGATTCGAAGCGCGGTGGTCTTTCCGCAACCGGAGGGTCCCAGGATCGTGTGGAAGTCACCCTCGTCGACATCGAGGTGGAAATCATCCAGAGCGATCGTGGGCCCAAAGCGCTTGCCGATTCCGATGCAGGTAATGGCCGTATCAGGCATGGCGGAGATCGCGGCTGACGAGGAAGTGCATGGGCACGGCGGAGATCATTATCAGCACCAGCGAGGCGAATGCCGCCCGCGTGTAGAAGCCCTCCGATGTCGTCGACCAAATCCTCACCGCCAAGGTCTCGAATTCGGTGGGTCGCAGGAGGAGGGTGGCCGGAAGCTCCTTCATGGTCGTCAGGAAGACCAGCCCCGCCCCGGTCAACACCCCCTTTCCGATCAAAGGCATGGTGATGCGACGGAACGTCTGCAGCGGCGACTGACCGAGCGAGCGGCTGACCTCTTCGAGGTTGGGTGACACCTCCCGAAGGGCCGCCTCGGTGGGTCCCAGGGCCTGGGGCAAGAACATGGTGACATACGCGACGAATAGCAATGGGAGCGTCTGATACAGCGGCAGAAGAAGGGTGACTCCCACGAGAAGCAAGGCCAAGCCGACAGTCAGATGAGGCAAGGCGCTCACCGTCCAAGCCGAAGCCTCCAGGACGGCGCCGAGACGGCTCCGGTAGCGCGTAACCAACACGGCGATCGGAATGGCGATGGCAGCCACCGCCAGCGCGGCTCCGATCGACACCGAAATCGATCGGCCCACCTCTGACCAGACCGCCACCGTCTCTCGTCCGGCGGCTGTCCCCCTTACCCACCAGGCCGCGAGGACTGCCACCGGCACTCCCACCGAGGTCGCCACCAGCAGAGTTAGAAAGGTCACCGCCGCGAAGCGCCGCCCATTCGATAATCGATGCAGGCTCCCTGGCCGGACTACTCGACCCTTGCGTTCGCTGCGGGGCGGACGGGTGGATCGCTCGAGCCCGATTACGGCGAGGGCTATCAGTACGAGCACTGCGGCGAGCAAAGTGGCCGGCCGCCGATCGATGCGGCCCGCGTACTGCAAGAAGATCGCTCTCGTGAAAGTGTCGTAACCGAGGAGCGAAACCGCCCCGAAGTCAGCCAGGGAGTAGAGGCCAACGAGAAGCGCACTCGACCGCAAGGCAGGACCCACTTGGGCAAGCAAAACAGTGCGCAATCTCTTCAGCCGACCGGCACCGAGTGCGCGGGCGATCTCATCGAGAGCGGGGTCGACCCTCCGCAGGGCCGGCACCAGGCTGAGATGAACGTACGGAAAGGTTGAAACCACAAGAGCCAGCACCGCGCCGAGGAGCCCGCGCGGGATCGGCAGGGGATCCCCTCCCAACGCCACCACCATTCCGCTGAGGATCCCTTGGCGACCGGTCCCGGTAAGCAGGACGAGGGCGAGCACATAGGAGGGAATCACCAAGGGCAGGGCCACCACCGTCGACCACATACGAGCTCCCCCTAGATCAGTGCGGGTCGTGAGCCAGGCGGTCCCAAACCCGATCACGACGGCGCCGATTACCACCAGCCCGGTGAGGAGAAGCGTGTTGAGGGCCAGTTCCGCTAGTCGTCCGGCCGGCAGCACGCCCTGCCATCCCCCCGCCAGCGCCTGCCAAAGCAGGTACCCGAACGGGAAAAGCAGCGGGACCACGGTCAAGGTGGCGAGCCCGAGCAACCGTACGGGCGCCCTCCGCCCGCGGGCCGAGAGCACGCCCGCGTCGACGACGGCCGTGCTCACACTTACCTCAGGCGAGGCCCGCAGCGGCGATCAGGTCGGTGGCCTGATCGAGCACACCTGCCAATTCGGCACTGGAAAGGACGGGGCTGACCAGCGTGTCGATGGCCGGCAATCCCCCGGGGGCAGGAGCGTCCGGGGACACCGGGTACTCAAAATTGGTCTCGGCGAAGTAGGCCTGTGATTCTGCGGAGAGGAGGAATTCGATCAGGTCTTCCGCCACGGGATTGGAGGAGGTGCTGAGGATCCCGATTCCCGAGGGCATAACCAGCGAGCCGGCGTCGGGCTCGGTGAAGAAGTGATTTTGGGCGGTTATGGAGCCCTGTTCGGCCGCTAGTTCTCGCAGGTAGTAGTGATTGATGAGGCCGAGCTCGAGGTCACCCGCATCCACTGCGGCGGCGATCGGAGAGTTGCCGTCGAAGGTGACCGGATCGTTGGCGGCGATGCCTTCCAGCCACTCGCCCGTGGCCTCTTCGCCCTCGAGCAAAATCATCGCCGAAACGAAGGTGACAAACGAACCGTTGGTCGGAGCGATGCCGAAGCGACCGCTCCACTGCGGGTCGACGAGTTCCCGGTAGGTAGCCGGGAGGTCGGCTTCGGCCACAAGCTCAGGGTTGAAGGCCAGTACCCGCGAGCGAGCGGTGATCCCCACCCAGCGACCATCGGGATCCGAAAAGCGCTCCGGGGCCAGGCTCAGGATCGATTCGGGCAGCGGCTCCATGAGGTCCGCCACTGAACCGAGGGAGGCCGGGTCCTGGGAGTAAAAGAGGTCGGCGGGCGAGTCGGTTCCCTCGGTCAAAATCGTCGCCGCCATCTCCGGCGAGCTCCCATAGCGGACGTCCACATCGATCCCGGCTTCTTCCTCGAAACGGGTCAGCAAGGGGCCGACCAGCTCTTCGGTCCGACCGGAATAGAGCACTACCGTTCCCTCGTCGGCGACAGAGGTGGGGGTCGTGGTGGTGGCGGCGTTGCCCCCGCAGGCCAGGAGGAGTACGACGACGAGCAAGATGGTTGGATTCGACTTCATCGGTTCAACCATATTTTCCCTGTCCCGATCGTGCAAACAAGCCTGACGGCGAGGGTTAGGCTCACCTAACAGTAAGGAACTGGCATGGCTGAAGACCCCTACACCGCCACCTACCGGGAGTACGTGGCGGCTATCTACGAGTTGAGCGAGGAGGGACTGGCTCCGATCCGGGCCCGGATCGCCGACTGGCTCGGGGTCAGTCGCGCCTCAGTTTCGGAGATGACCCGAAAAATGGAAGCCGATGGGCTGGTGGAGAAGGGGACCGAGATCGCCCTAACCCCCAAGGGCCGCCACTTGGCAGAGGTGGTGGTCCGCCGGCACCGCCTCGCTGAGCGCTTCCTCGCCGAGGTGCTCGGCCTGCCCTGGGTCAAGGTCCACGCTGAAGCCGAGGTCTGGGAGCTCGCCATCTCCGACGACGTCGAAGCGGCGATGCTCGCAAAGCTTGGCCAGCCAACGACCTGTCCCCATGGCAACCCCATCCCCGGCGCCGGCTACCGCCAGCCCCAGCTGCAGCAGATGTCGGAGATGGGTTCGGAGCCTCGTTTTCTTCATCGAGTCTCCGAGGAGCTGGAGCTCGACAACGGGATCATGGGCTTTCTCGATGAATCGGGGTTGCGCCCCGGGGCGAGGGTGGAGCTCGTGGCACGGACCCCGGACGGAACGCTCACGGTCTCGGTACACGATGGCGACCGGGTCGGAGTCAGCCCGTTCATCGCCGAGCGTCTCTTCCTAGCCGACAGCCCCGTCTGAGTCCGAGAGCCGTTCTGCGGTAAGGACGGAAAGTGCGGCGCGGGCAGCCTCCTGTTCGGCTTCGCGCTTGGAACCGCCACTCCCCTGCCCCCGCAAGCTTCCTCCCACGATCACGTCGGCGTGAAATACCTTGCGATGATCGGGTCCGCTGGCCTCGACCCGGTACACCGGGTGAAGGCCTGTCGCCGCCAGCACCTCTTGCAGACGGGTCTTGTGGTCGGCTCCTCCCGGGCGCCGGGCACGGTTGCGAACCGCTTTTTCCCAGAGCCGGGCGACGCAAGCCGATGCGGCTTCGTATCCACCGTCGAGATAGGCGGCGCCAATTACCGCCTCCAGCGTGTCGGCGAGGATCGAAGCTTTGGTCCTTCCCCCGGTCACCTCTTCTCCCCGGCCGAGGCGGACATGAGAGGCCAGCCCGATGCCTATCGCGATCTCGGCCAGGTCGTCGCGACTGACAGCCGCCGCCCTCACCTTGGCCATCTGTCCCTCACTCATCGTCGGATACTCCTCATATATGAAAGCGGTGATAGCGAGGCCGAGAACGGCATCACCGAGAAACTCGAAGCGCTCATTGTCGGCGACGTCGGGGTGTTCGGCCTGGTACGAGCGGTGGACCAGGGCCGCCTCGAGAATCTCGGGGTCGCGAAAGCGATAGCCGAGGGCGTCCTCGAGATCGCTAAGGACTGGCTGGCCGCTCATCAACCAGTTGCCGTTCGGTGGCGGAGGCCTGCGCCAGACGCCTCTTCATCTCGCCGACCAGGTCGCGGGCCAATCCATCCCGGGCCATGCGCAGGGCGTTGGCGATGGCGATGCGACCCGAGGAGCCGTGGGCGATGACGACCACTCCGTTTACGCCCAGGAGATAGGCGCCGCCCGTGTTCTCGTAATCCAGCCGTTCGCCCACCGGCGAAAACGCATCCAATAGATGCTGGCGAACGGCTGGGGGGAGCAAGCTCGCAGCATCAGCTACGAGCCTCGTGACCATCTGGGCTATGCCTTCCGTGGTTTTCAGGGCAACGTTTCCCACGAAGCCATCGGTGACGATGACGTCGGCCTTTCCTCCGCCGAGATCGCGGCCTTCGACGTTGCCGATGAAGTTGATGGGCGCATCAGCCATCAACTGAAACGCCTCCTTCTCCAATGCCCTGCCCTTGCCCGGTTCCTCGCCGATATTGAGCAGGCCGACCCGGGGCGCATCCATCCCGAAAAAGATCTCGGCGGCCACCGACCCCATAACCCCGAACTGAATTAGGTGCTCGGCTTTCACCTCGGTGTTAGCTCCGCAGTCGAGGATCAGGGTTGGGGTCTCCGGGGTGGGAATCACCGAGGCCAGGGCGGGACGGAGAACCCCACGTGCCCGGCCGACGATGATCGCTGCTGCTGCCATGGCTGCCCCGGTTGAGCCCGCCGAGACAAAGGCGCCCGCCGCACGGTCCCGCACCAGGCGGGCAGCGACATTTATCGAGGCGTCGGGTTTCTCGCGGAGGGCTCGAGTCGGATCCTCCCCCATCCCGATCGCCTCGGAGGCATCCACGATCGTCAACTCGGCCCTGCCCAGCTCTGGTTGCAGTACCGATTTGGCTCCGACCAGCAATAGCTCGACTCCGTCTTCGGCGGCGAGCTTGGCCCCGGCCACGATTTCGGCGGGAGCGCGGTCCCCTCCCATGGCGTCGAGGGCGATGGCGGTCATTCGCCCTTATTCAAGTCCGCACCTCGATCTCAACCAGTCATCGAGGGCGACGCCGGTCATTCGGTCTCGAGAACCTCGCGACCCCGGTAGGTGCCACAGTTGGGACATGCCCGGTGCGGCAACTTGACCGTGTTACAACGCGGACATAGCGAGGTCGACGGCCGGGCAATCTTCCAGGCTGACCGGCGCGAACGCGTCCGCATGCGCGACATTTTCTTCTTTGGCACCGCCATGGTGTCTTCCTTTTAGGATCCGAACAGTTGCTTGAGAGCCGCAAAGGGTCCCTCGGAGAGGTCTCCGTGACCTTCGCAGGGAGCATCATTCAAGTCGGCTCCACATTCTGGGCAAATTCCGGCGCAATGCGGACGACAAAGCGGATCCGCGGGAAGGGCCAGGGAGAGCTCGTCATGGACCACCCCCTCGAGGTCGATGACCCCGTCGGACGCGATCGCATTCTGATCCCCGTCGGGATGGCGAACGAACAACTCCGACCACTGGGTCTCCACCGGTCCCTCCCACTCGCGCAGGCAGCGAACGCAGACGTGATCGGCCATGATCCCCGACCAACCCTCGGCCAGGATCCCTTCCCCGACGGCGGTGAGGTGGGCGAAAGTGGCCGAGCTCGAACGCGTGGTGGTTTCCCCGACCTTGAGGAAGAGCTTCACCTCCCCGTGGACATCGCGGTGCGAGCCGGGATGGCCGAGGAGGTCGGAGACCTGGAATCTGAGGTCGCCCATCAGTCAAGCGGTGGTGGTGGTGACTTGGGCCGGGCCTTGTGGAACTCGTCGCGGGCGAAATGCACCCGGCCCAGCAGCTCCGTCAGAAGCGTCTCGATTCTCGAGAGATGCCCATCGATCTCGTCCTCGGATTCGAGCCGAAGACGGCGGGCGTCACCCTCGGCCCTCCTGACCAAGATGTTCGCCTCCTCGACTGCCTCCGAAAGAATGTGATTCTCCGAGACCATCCGGCGAGATTCCGACTGAGCCCGGTCCATGATTTCTTTGGCTCTCTCGTTCGTCCGGGCAATGAAGGCTTCTCGTTCCCGCACCATCCAGCGAGCAGCCCGCAGCTCGTTGGGCAGATCTGCCTGCAGCTTCTGGAGCCGTTCGGTGATCCAATCACGGTCGATGAGGATGTTGCCGGAGAGCGGGACCGACTTCGCCTCCTGAACCTCGGCGATGAGCGTCTCGATCAGCTCGAAGACATCGATGCTCTCGGTCTCGCGCAGGTCGGTCTCGTCGGTCACAACCGCTCCTTCAGAATCCTGACGACGGCCTCTGGAACCAGCGTGCCCACCTCTCCCCCCAGCCGAGCAACCTCGCGCACCAGCGAGCTCGATAGATAGCTCCATTGCGGATTGGTGGGAATGAAGTAAGTCTCGACTCCGGCCAGGGTCCGGTTCATCTGCGCCATCTGCAACTCGTAATCGAAGTCGCTCACCGCCCGCAAGCCTTTGACCACGAGATCCACCCCCTTCTCACGGGCAAAATCGACCAACAGTCCTTCAAATGCTTCGACTTCGGCCCGCCCTTCGAGAAGCTCGTTGAGCAAATCGACGCGATCGGTAGCCGGTAGGAAGGGTTGCTTGGATGGGTTCTCGACCACACCAACCACGACCCGGTCGAAGGTGTCGATGGCGCGATTGATCACATCGAGGTGGCCGTTAGTCGGTGGGTCAAAGCTGCCGGGGCAAAGCGCGGTCGTCAAGGTCGCTCCGTTTCGTCCCCATATTGTTGCGCATAGCGCAGGAGAAGGCTGTCACCGTACCGGTAGGTAGCCCGAAGCTGCCAACCAACGGGAGCCGGAGGCACCGCGCTCGCCCGTCGACGATGGACCACCAGCTCGCCGATGCCCAAAGCCGCCGCCGCCCTGATCTCTCTTGTGACCTCTTCGTCGGCACGCGACCACGGAGGATCGATGAACACCAGGTCGAATGATCCGTCTGCCGCGGCGAGGAAACTCGCTACTCGTCTGTCGCTCACCACTGCTCGATTGGCGAACCCAAGCGTGGCCAGGTTTTGGCGGAGAGCCACGAGAGCCTTGCGGCCATTCTCGACGAACGTACAGCGTCTTGCACCGCGCGAGAGAGCCTCGATGCCGATCGAGCCAGAGCCGGCGTAGAGGTCGAGAACCTCGGAATCCACCACGCCCTGGCCGAGGGCCGAAAAGATCCCCTCCTTGGCCCGGTCGGTCAACGGCCGCGTATCGCGGGTATCGGGGGCGATCAACGAACGTCCCTTGGCCGATCCGGCGATTACCCGCATTTTTTCGCTAGGACTTGAGGAGCCATTCCACTTTCTCGCCGAGGAGGGCGCGGATCTCCTCTTTCATCTCCTCGTGGTGGGAGAGATCGGGATCGCGGTCGACGAGGGCGAAGGCCTCCCGACGAGCGACGAAAAGCTCGCGGTAATCGCGAATGATGTCGGCCAACTTGAGATCGACCATCCCGGATTGGCGCGCCCCGAAAACCGTCCCCTGCCCTCTGAGGGTGAGATCGATCTCGGCGAGCCGAAATCCGTCGTTGGTGTCCGCCATCGCCGCGATCCTCGCCTTGCCCTCGGGCGTGCTGGGGTCGGAGATCAATATGCACCGACCGGGATGCTCGCCCCGGCCGACCCGCCCGCGCAATTGATGAAGCTGGGAGAGGCCAAACCGGTCGGCATCCTCGATCACCATCACGGTGGCGTTGGGAACGTCGATCCCCACCTCGATCACGGTCGTCGACACCAGCACATCAATCTCACCCCGTCTGAACGCAGACATGATCGCTTCCTTGTCGGGCGAGGCGAGCTGGCCGTGGATTAGCCCTACCCGGAGGTCGGAGAAGACCTTCGAAAGACGACTGAACTCGGCAGTGGCGGACGCCAGTTCCATCTTCTCGCTTTCCTCGACCAGGGGACAGACGACGAATGCCTGCCGGCCCGCCGCCACTTCCTCGCGCACGACCTGCCAGGCCTCGGCTTGACGGGTCTTGGGAAAAACGCTGGTGGCGACGGGCGATCGACCAGGCGGCATCTCATCGAGATGAGAGACGTCGAGGTCGCCGTAGAGGGTGATCGAGAGGGTCCGCGGGATCGGCGTCGCGGTCATGATGAGCAGATCCGGGTCGGCCTCGGTGGCCTTGTCCTTCAGGAGTACCCGTTGCCCCACCCCGAATCGGTGCTGCTCGTCCACCACGGCCACGGCCAGATCCCCGAATGCAACGCCTTCTTGAATCAGGGCATGGGTCCCGATAACCAAGTCGACCTTGCCGGAAGCAATGGCATCCAGAACCTCAGATCTCGTGGCCCCGGGGTCGTAATTCGTCCGCACCTGGGCCGAGGTCAACAGTGCGATTCGCACCGGCAGGTCCGAGGACGGCTCTGCAAAAAGGCTCTCCATCCCCAAACGTGTCTCGGATTCTTCACCGGGTGAGAGGCCGGCGCGCTCGAGGAGGCTGCGGATGCCAAGGAAGTGCTGTCCGGCCAGAACCTCGGTGGGAGCCATGACCGCGGCTTGCGATCCACCGGAGACGGCTTCCAGCATGGCTGCCACCGCCACCACCGTCTTTCCCGACCCCACTTCCCCCTGCAGCAGGCGGTGCATGGCATGCGGGGCTCGGAGGTCGGAGCGGATTTCCCCCAGTACCCGCCATTGCGCCTCGGTGAGGGCATAAGGCAAGCCAGCCAGAAAGCGCTCGGCCAGCTCCCCACCGACGGCGTGGGCGCGTCCGCGCGATTCGGCAATCTGGCGGCGCTTCTGCAAGGCGAGGGCCAACTCCAGTCGGAAGAGCTCGTCGAAGATCAACCGTCGGCGGGCGTTGTCAACGTCAGTCGGTTCCGAAGGAAAGTGGATCTGGTTGTAGGCGGTCTCACGGTCGACAAGCTCGAGCTCCGAGCGGATCGGTTCCGGAATCGGATCGCTCATCGGAGAAGACCGGCGCAGTGAGTTGTGAATCCATCGCCGGATGTAGCCCGGTTTGACTCCCTTGACGCCGGGATAGATCGGAACCAGGCGACCGGTGGCGAGCCCTTCGACGGGCCGGTCGAGAACGTCCACAGTCGGGCTCGACATCCGCAGCTTTCCCTTGAAGCGCTGAATCTTTCCCGAGGCGGCGATCTCGGCCCCTTCGCTCAGCTGGCGATAGCGAAAGTCCTGGTTGAAAAAGACCAGCGACACCGAGCCCGTCCCATCGGTGATGGTCGACTCGACTATCACCAGCCCGCGGCGGGGGCGGCGAATGCTGGTCTTCTGGACCTTGCCCACCGCAGTGACCTCCTCGTCCAGCGGTAGCAGGGCAAGTTCGGGGTTACGGGTGCGATCGATATAGCGGCGCGGGAACCAGCCGACCAGGTCGGCCACGGTCTTGATTCCCGAGCGGCGCAGAGAGCTCCCGCGGCCATTGCCCACTCCACTTACCTCTTCAATCTTGATGCCCGCCAGCCGTGCCAACGACGCCACCCCGTCAAGGTAGACCGATCCCGGGACAGCGACCGATTACTGATGGAAGGCCCGCCCGGCTAATCTTTGGTGCTCTATGTCCTACCGCTGTGAAGTGTGCGGTAAGGAGCCAAGCTACGGACGCACCGTCAGCTTCTCGCACAAGCGCAATAACCGGCGCTGGCTCCCGAACATCCAGTTGATCCGCGTCAAGCACGGGTCCAACACCCGCCGCGCCCGAATCTGCACCTCCTGCATCCGGGCCGGGAAGGTGGAGAAGGTTTAGTTCGTGCAGGGAGTCGTCAAGGTGTACGACCCCGTAACCGGAGCCGGAGTCATCGTTCGCGACGACGATCGTTCCGAGGTCTATCTCCAGCCAGGAGCCCTGGATGGTTCGATCTTCCGGTCCCTGCGCCAGGGCCAACGGATCGTCTTCGAAATCGAGGAACAGGATGGGCGGCCGTTTGCCAAGTCGGTCCGGATCGGCTCCGACGGCTATTGAGCTCCCGCCCGGGCGCGCCCGCCCCCCTGTCGGTATAGTCGCCTACCAACACAGCCCCAACCGTTAGGAGCATTCGTGATCCAGGCATTCGTGCTCATCCAGACCGAGGTGGGCAAGGCCGCTCATGTCGCCGAGCAGGTGCGCGCCATCCAGGGCGTCGAATCCGCCGATGATGTGACGGGCCCCTACGACGTCATCGTCAAGGCTTCTGCTCCCGACGTCGACGCACTCGGCAAACTGGTCGTGGCCCGGATCCAATCGATCGAAGGAATCACCCGGACTCTCACCAGCCCGGTGGTCCATCTCTAGTCCTGCCTGATCCAAACCGAGGCTGAGGCCGGCTGGACCGTTCGGGTCACTACGCCGGTCAATCCACCAGTGAGCGATCCCAGCTCTACTTGATTCCGCAGGCGGGCGGCAAAAGACGCCACCACTTGCTCGGCGTCATATCGGCCCCGGTTGAAACGACGGTCCACCGTGTCCTGTAGACGGCGACGCGCGGGATTGAACATCGCCGCTACCGCCAGGGTCGAGCCTGCCACTGCCAGATCACTCTCTCCGGGGAGCACCGCGCGGAGCAAGAACACCGCTCCCACGTAGACCGCCACCGACAGTCCAATCACCAGTCCATAACTCACCGTCCGCGAGACGAGACGATCGATCGCGTAGAGGCGGTAGCGAAGGATGGCCACACCGATGGCGACAGGAATGAACAAGATGAAGAGGCTCACGAGCCAGGTCGCCGACTGGTAGAAGCGGGGCACCAACAGGCGAAATATCACCTCAACGACAACTATGACCAAGCCGTTGAGAGCGCTGGCGTACACCACCCACTTCAGCTGCAAACGCCTATCACCGGTGGCCTGACGGAAGCGGATGATGATCGAGATCACTACCAACAATGCAGAAATCTGGAGAAACAAATAGCTGGCGAACTGGAGAGCGGTGGTTAGCGAATCGAGGCTTCTCACTTCGAGCGGATTCGAAAAGCCAGGCACATCGGAAGGGCCGAAAAAGAAGCCCAGAAACGCAAGCACAGCTCCGGTCCAAAGCCCGATAACCGCGAGCCGCCAGCGCCGCGAGAGGAGTTGTCCGTCGGGAAAGATGGCGAGCGCATGAAACAGCGCCGCGATGGGAATCATCCACATCCACGAAGGGCCTAAGGCGCCGATCGCGCCCAAAGGCGACGCTGACGTCCCACTCAGCATGACTCCCACCCGGTAAAACACTTCGAGGGCCGCAGACCCGATCCCTGCCACCTGGAGCAGCCGTCCGATCGGGTTGTCAGGACGCGAGCGATCGACTACGTAGCCGATGATGGCGAAAGCAGCTCCCCAGGCCAATGGCGCCCCCGGGGCACCCCAGGCACCCGGGGCCGAACTGCTTGCGAACAATAGAACTGCCGCCGGGACGGCGATAACCGCCGTCAGCAGGATCAATACCAACCGGATCACCGGCCGCCGTGCCGTCACGAAGACTCATGGTGGCACGTCATCGTCACGGTGGCGTTACGGCAATCGGTCTGCCGTCTCGGCGACGGTCATGGTGCCGAGTCGCTCCGCCAACGTCGCCAGCATCGCCATTGCTACTTGCGGTCGTTCCTCAAGAATTCCCTGTAGTTCGGACGCTCCCAGGGCTAGACCCTGCACCCCGTCGTCGCCGGCCACCACATCCGCCGAGCGCGACGCTCGTCGGAGAAAGGCGAGCTCACCGACGATCTCGCCCGCTCCATAAGTTCGAATCTCGTCCCGACCGTGTCGGATCTCCACCTCGCCCATCACGATCACAAGCACTTCGTCGCCGACATCACCCTGGTGATAGATGACTTCGTTCGCCTCGTAGCGGCGCTCGACCGTTACCTGTGCAATCTTCTCTAGGTCTTCGGGGTCGACCTCGGAAAACATCGCTACCCGTTGCAAGGCAAGTACCCGCTCGAGGGGAGTAAGAAGATGGCTGTCGCGCACGGTCCATCTTGACACTCGCGTTGGTAGGTCACCTGCGCTCGCCTCCTGCAGAACACGTCTCGCCAGAGCTCGAATCCATTCGTCGAAGTCGTTGGCGAGTTCCCGCAGGCTCGCCATAGGATGGGCGACGTCTGGGGCCGCGGTGTCCTCGAGCAACGCGATCAATCCGCGTACGGCGACGTTGCCATGGAATGAATCCAACGCCTCCAGGGAGTAGGCGCGCGTGTCGGGGTCCGAGGACCAGACCCCGCGGCGGACCCAGGGCATCTCAAGAAGCCGCGGATCCCGGAACGCGAGAAGCGCCCAACGCTCCAGGCGACGCTGACGCAAGAGCAGGAGCCGGCGGAGGTAATCGAGGACCGGACCGGCAGTGAGGCCGGCAAGCGCTAGCTGGTGACGACGCAGAAATCGCGCCCGTTCTACTTCGCCGGCTATCCAGTCTTCGAGCCGCTCCGTCCCTAGGCCGGCATCGGTCATCGCCACCAGCGCCGCTTCTGATGCTCTAACCGACCCGCGCGCCAAAACGTCGATCAGTTTCTCAGGGGAACTCGACGCCAGGCTTGCGGCCGCCGCGGCCCGCACCTTGATCGATGAATCGTCGAGCAGTTGCTCGAGGATGCCGATGCTCGCCGATCTCGTTGCCATGGCTTGAGCGGCCGCCGCCCGCACCCGCCGGTCGGGATGGGCCGCGAATTGCTCGGGTGGGATAGCGGAAAGCGAAGGCTCTTTCGCCAGCGCCAGCAAGGCAGCAATCAGGGCTGATGGATCGCCCGACGCCAGCATCTCGTCGACAACTCTTCGACCTCGCTCACCTTTCACCATCTTCGCTGCTTTCGCTCGAACAAGGGGGTCGGCATCGCCGAGGACCGTGTCCGCGCTTTCCCCGAGCCTTTCTTGGTGTTGATCAAGCACAGCCAGAGCTGACAAGCGGACGCGGCTCGACGGGTCGAACAGCATTGACCGAGCGATGTCGACTGAGGCGAGGCTCTCCAGCGCGGCCGCCCGCACCGCCGGGTCCGGGTCGACCAATCGGGGTGACAGCTGGCTGCGAGCCGACTCGCCTTGGAGGCGACTCAAGGTTCGGAGAGCCAAGAGCCTGGCCCCTGGCTCGCGATCGCCGAGAGTTTTGACCAGAGCGGCGAGGCCCTCGGCGTCGAGAGTCGGCTTCTGCGCGCTAGGTAGCGGGGCTGCGAACACATCGACCATCCCCTGCTTCACCGCCGTTGCCAACGCGTTCGTGTACGCGGGTCGCATTCTTACTACCAGCACCAATGTCACCAGGGCCAGTGACAAGCCGATGGCGCTGCTGGCATCGGGCGACAGCCTGCTGGCGAGCATCAACA
This sequence comes from Acidimicrobiia bacterium, assembly GCA_025922945.1. GTDB lineage: Bacteria > Actinomycetota > Acidimicrobiia > Spongiisociales > ZC4RG35 > JACCTH01. The sequence goes on from JAICGW010000002.1 coordinate 28,505, forward strand.
GCCCACCGGACGCCATGGTTCCAAGCTGGGTTGGGACGCCGTTGATGAATGCCATGACCTGGCTACGTCGGCGCCCCGGTATCACGTTGAAGAGTGCGCTCCATGCGGTGCCGCCGATGGCGTTGACTGCCACCCACTGCCCCGCCCGAACGATGCTTGCTGACAGGAGTCCAAAGGAAATCAGCCAAGACCCAAATCCCGAGACATAGACGAGCGGAACGATCAGGAGCGTGGCGACAACTCCGATGTGAGCGAACAGGCGATTGACCAAGAAAAAGGAGGCCAAGAATGTCAAGGCGGTGGCCGTGGCTGAGAAGAGTCCGAGAAAGCCGGCCACTTCGGCCTCGCTCGCAAACGAATCGGTGACGACGACGCTGAATGGAAAGGAAACGAGAAAGAAGAGCACGGAGAAGGCTCCGGCCGTCCAAGACATGAGCCTCAAAAGAGAAGTCGTACGGGCCAAGGCCAAGCCTGCTCGCAGGTCATCCAGAAGTCCGGTTGGGGTCGCCGAGTCCGAGCGCCAGAAGAAGCGGGTTACACGAGTAGTCGTAACGAGGGCGCTGGCCATCAGCAAACCGGCATGGACGAAAAGCAGGTTCTCGGTGCCGATGGCGCTGGCGAGCGGGCCAGTGACGAGATTGCCGACGACCCCGCCACCAATACCCGCGGTGGCGAACAAAGGGAAGAGCCGCTTGGCTTGACGCGTCGTACAGACCTCGCCCGCGGCACTCCACATGACTGTGTACGAGAGCAGAATTGCGATCTGAGCTCCGAGCCAAACGGCGACGTAAACCCCTGACCAGCCGGTAGCAACTCCGAGGCGCTCGAGCAGCACCATCCCCGAAAGAGCAGCCAGCAGGGGAGCAAGCCAGCGAGCAGCCCCTCGGCGTCCGAGGCCGACGGTATAACCCAACGTCGCCAGCATCAGCACCGGGCCCGAGGTGAGGATCATCAGCGGGAGGTACTCGACTCCGAAGCGAAGAAAGAAGAGCGTGTCGGCGGCATTCGAGCCCAGCCCGTGCCCAGCCTGGGTGACGGCGAAGAGACCGGCCATCCAAGCGACCATGCGACCTTCGCCCGCCCGGATGTCGACCATGCGGCGAGACTACGACCCTGCGCCGGCCGAATTGCAGTGGACCTGCCTACCGATCCGTGTCGGTCGGGCCGGGGTCCGGCAAGAGCGGAAACTCCCAACTGTCGTCGGACTTGAGCAACACAGCTCTGGTGACAGCCTTGTTGCCAAAGCGCGTGCGCAAATCATCGATGGCCAGATCGAGTTCCGTTCGGTGATGCTTATCAAATGGCAACGCCAGCTGAACCGCGCAATCGTCATCGAGGTTGGCGATCGCCACTCCCACAAGGGTTATCCCTCGTTCCTCGATCAGTGGCATCACATCGGACAGCAATTCTCGAGCCGTCTGCAGGATGGTTTCGGTGTTGGCGGTGGCGGTGGTGAGAGTTTGCGATCGGGTGGCTCTCGAAAAGTCGTCGAAACGCAGACGCAACACCACAGTTCTTCCCACTCGATGACCGCCGCGCAGACGACGGCTGATGCGATCCACCAGGCCGACCACGATTGCTTCCAAGTCCTGTGCCGTCTTCGGAACCCGGCCAAAAGCGCGCTGAGATCCGATGCTTCGCCGCCGACGACCAACGTGCACCGGCCTCGGGTCCCGGTTGTGGGCAAGAGCGTGCAGATGGTGACCGGCGGCGGGTCCGAGCAGAGATGCGAGCCATTTCGACGGCAGTGCCGCCACTTCGCCAACTGAGAAGACGCCGGCGTTGTGGAGTTTGGCCGCCGTGATCGGCCCTACTCCCCACAGTCGCTCCACCGGCAGCGGATGGAGGAAGGCGATCTCCTCCTCAGGAGGTACCACCAGCAAGCCGTCGGGTTTGGCGACTGCGCTTGCCACCTTGGCCAGGAATTTGGTCCGGGCGACCCCGACGGTGATGGGAAGGCCGACTTCCTTTCGGACCTGATCGCGCAGTCGGACGGCTATCTCAGTCGGCGTTCCCGAAACACGGCGAAGCCCGCCGACATCGAGAAACGCCTCGTCGATCGACAAGCCCTCGACCATCGGCGTGGTGTGTTCGAAAACTTCAAATACGGCCTTGCTCGCCTCGACGTAGGCCGAGAAGCGAGGCTCGACCACTATCGCCTGGGGGCAGACTTTTCTGGCTTGCCGACCGCTCATGGGGGTATAGACCCCATAGGCCTTGGCTTCGTAGCTGGCAGCAAGAACCACACCTCCACCGACGATTACCGGGCGCCCGCGCAGAGCCGGGTTGTCTCTCTGCTCGACCGAGGCGAAGAACGAGTCGAGATCGGCGTGGAGGATGTGCGCCTGGTCCTTCTCGAACATTTGTTCGAAGCATAGACCCCGGTGGGACGAGAATCTATGGGAACCGGTTGAACCAGAAAGCCGAAAGCGCGGCGCCGGCCAGCATCAGTACCCCCGCCCCGGCCGCGAAGAGATGGCTGATCTCGCGGACTTCGGTCACGAAACCTACCTGCGATCCGATCTCGCGATAAACCTCGGTGAGATCCTCAGCCGTCGGTGCATCGAAATACCGCCCTCCAGTTTGCTCGGCGATGAGATGGAGTGTTTCACGGTCGGGCGGAACCGGGACCGTCTGGACATTGCCCATCAAATCGACGTTGAGCACGGTCCCGGCATCTGTGCCAAGGGCCACGGCGTAAATCGGAATCCCGAATTCGCTGGCGATCGCAGCAGCCTCGAGGGGTTCATAGGTCCCATCCGTATTGGCGCCGTCGGAGAGCAGCAGGATCGACAAGGGCGGCTTCTGACCTTCGGGAGCCGAGTCGACCGCGCTCAGCCCGGTTTCCACTGAGAAAGCGATCGCATCACCCAGAGCGGTGCGCCCGTCGGCTCGTAGGGTTCCAATTGCCTGTCGTAGGAGCTCGCGATCGGTCGTCGCCGGCGAGAGAACTCGCGCCTCGGTGGAGAACTGAACCAGGGCCACCTGGATCTCATCCGGCAACTGGTCGATCAGGAGAAGTGCGGACTTCTGGGCGGCGAATAGTCGCGACGGATGCACGTCGAATGCCCCCATCGACCCCGAGGTGTCGGTGGCCAGAACGACGGTGGCTTGATTGCGAGCGGTGGTCACCGTCGCCTCCGGACGAGCCAGGGCAACGATCGTCGCGGCCAGAGCCAAAAGGGTGAGGGCCGGAGGAATATGCCGTCTCCACCCCGGAGATGCCTCCACCAAATTGGCCAGCAGATCGAGGTTTGTGAAGCGCACGGCATAACGATGTCGACGGCGTTGCAACACGTAGTAGCCGAGGAGCAGGAGCGGAAGCAACGCCAAGCCGAAAAGCGCAGCCGGCCACTGGAAACTCACCATCCCCTCCGATGCCGTCGCAAGAAGATGACCAGGGTTCGCAACCAATCTCCGGAAGTTGACAGCACGAGGTGGCGAACCTCGATGGAAGCCAATGCGTTGGCCACCGACTCACGCTCTTTCTGAGCGGCGCTGGCAAAGCGGCGTCGCATCAGTTCGGAAGTGGTGTCGACTCGCAGCTGCCGGCCGGTTTCGGGATCGGTCAACACCACCTGGCCGACATTGGGAAGCTCGGTCTCCCGCGGATCGGAGATTTCGATCGCCATCACGTCGTGCTTGAACGCCAGCCTGGCGAGCGGCTGCCGCCAATCGCCCCGCCCCCGGAAATCGCCCACGACGACCACCAGACCGCGTTCGCGGGCCATCGGACCGAGGCGGGCCAAAGCCGAGCCGAGCGAAGTCGCTCCAGCTGGCTCGGGCTTCAGTTCGCTCTGAGTGGCGGCGAGGACGCTTCGCAGTCCAGACCGTCCCGACCGAGGGGGGATCGTTATGGGGTCCGCCGATCCGTATGTCACGACGGCGAGACGTCCTCCCCGGCGTGAGGCGAGGTGACCCATGGCCAGAGCGACCCCTTCGGCGACGTCCCATTTCCGGCGTTCGCCGGTTCCGAATCCCATCGATGGGGACGTATCGAGGACGAGCCAGGTGTGAAGGCTCTTCTCGGCAATGTCGACTCTGACATGGGGTTGATTGGTGCGAGCTGTCACCTTCCACTCGATGCGGCGGACGTCATCGCCGGGCTGGTAGGGACGAACGACCGTCAACTCGGTACCGATGCCGTGAGAATTCGATCTCTGCTCGCCGGGGAGGAGACCCTCGATCTTTCGAGCCACTTTGATCTCGAGGGCTCGCAAGACCGCCTCTGGAACCGGACCGGGGCCCGGACGATCGCGAGTCCGGTGGCGCCCGAAGGCGACGAGGGTCACGCCGTGTCTCGGGCCAGCTCTATGTCAGGCGCGGGTACCGCCGCAACGACGGCGTCGATGATCGAGTCGGGGGTTATCTCTTCTGCCATTGCCTGATAGGTCAGGACCAGGCGATGGCGCAAAACGTCTCTCGCCAGGTCTTTGACGTCCTGGGGAAGGGCGTAGCTCCGTCCTCTCAAGAGGGCGAGGGCGCGGGCGGCGTGGACCAGATTGATCGGCCCCCGGGGACTCGACCCGTAGGCAACATACGGAGCCAGTCGATCCAGGCCAAGAGCTGCAAGGTCTCGAGTTCCAGTCGCCAGGTCGACCGTGAATCGAGCTATCGCCGGGTCGACGTAAACCTCGGCGGTGAGCTGCTGCAGCTCGAAGAGCTCGGCAGGGGTGAGGATCTGCCGAACTTCAGGCTCGGGCCGGAGCGAACGCTCGACGACCGTGACCTCTTCGCCGATCTGCGGATAACCGACGATCACCTTCAGCATGAAACGATCGACTTGTGCTTCCGGAAGCGGATAGGTCCCATCGGACTCGATGGGATTCTGGGTTGCCATCACGAGGAACGGAGCCGGAACCACGTGGGTCTCCTCCCCGATGGTCACCTGTCGCTCCTGCATGACCTCCAGGAGCGCCGACTGCACCTTGGCGGGCGCCCGGTTGATCTCGTCGGCCAGCAGGAAGTTGCAGAACACGGGGCCCAGCTCGGTGTCGAATCTCTCCGCTCCCGGCTTGTAGATACGCGTACCGATCAGATCAGAGGGAACGAGATCGGGAGTGAACTGGATCCGGCGAAAGGTGCCGCCCAGGACACGAGCGACCGTCTTGATGGTCAAGGTCTTGGCCAGGCCGGGCACACCTTCAATCAACAGGTGGCCGCCGGCTAGCAGTGAAACGAGGACCCGCTCCAACATCGCATCCTGACCGGCGATGACCCGCTTGATCTCGTAGAGGGCGAGCTCCATCCGGTTTCTCACCTCTGACTCCAAGAAAGCCGAACGGTTCTCCACTCCAGAGGGCATTCTGACCGGAAAAGAGGTCTACCTGCGCAGAAATTCCTGCGACCCGTTCAAAGGAGATCGAAAGCGCTAGCTACTTGGGGAAGGGAGGAGGAAGCCTGAGTGGGTTAAGACAGCTTGCTCTGAATAGTCCCGGCATTTCGTAATGCCGTGCCATCGGCTCCGGAGACGGAAAAGCTTCGCACCGGTCCAGAGAGAGCCTCATCGAGCATGCCCGTGAAGAGCTCGCGGCGCGAGAGCGGACGGTCGATCCAGAGATAAGCCGCCATCGAGCCGGGGATCGTGTTGACCTCGTTGACCCACAGCTCCCCATCGCGCTCGAGAAAATCGATCCGGCAGACCCCGCGCAAACCGGCCGCCACCGTCACCCTCCGGGCCAGTTCAACGATCTCCGATCTCAGCTCGTCGGAAATGCGGGCTGGTAGCTCGCGACCCGAACCGACGTCGCCCCCCCACGCCAGGTACTTCTGGCTGTAGCTATAGATGCCCGAGCCGCTCCGGGTGGGGGCCTCGATCGCAGATAGCTCTACCTGGGGCCAGGTTCGCACCGCCACCTGCAGGTCGCGACTTTCGGCGAGAAACGGCTCCGCCACTCCCCCGCTCCCATAGAAGGGCGAGGTTGCCACTAGAGCCAGAGCCGAAGCCCAATCCTCCACCACTTCGATTCCGATCGACGACCCGCCAAAACGCGGCTTGACGATGTACGGGCCCTCGAAGCGAACACCACTCGCGTCGATCACCAACGAGCGATCGAGGGTGGGCAAGCCCGACGCGGCCATCGCGGACCCGAAGGCGAGCTTGTCCATTCCCAGGGCCGATGCCGCCTGGCCCGGACCCGTGTATCGCAGACCGGCTAGGTCGAAGATGCCCTGCAGGGTCCCGTCCTCGCCCGGTCCCCCGTGACAGCAGTTGAGCACCGCCGAGATCTGTATCGGACGGCGGGAAACGAAGCCCTGCCCCAGGGACGGAATCAGCTGCACCGCCCGTGACTTGCGGGGTGGACCGGCGGCGAAATCGATCGCCTCGGCGTCGGGGGACACCTGAAACCACTCGCCGCTCTTGCCCCAATAAAAGGCGTGCACGTCGGAAAGGGCATGACAGGCCTGAAGTCCGGTCAGGATCGAGATGTCGTGTTCGTCGGAGGGTCCTCCGAAGACCACCGCAGGTCGGCTCATTGGTTATGGGTAATGATCGGGTAGGTCGTTCTCGTATAAGACCGCGTCGCCTGCATCGAGGTTCGCTCGCACCCACTCGACGGCTTCCGGTAGTGAATCGACCACGGTAACGAGGGCGCGCCGCCCGCCCGCTCCTTCTGTCAGCGCTCGGCGATTGGTGTGACCGACAACCACGAGATCGGTCGCCTGCTCGGCCGCCGACTGAGCCCACTCCCGATTCGCCCGCTCTTGCTCGGTGCCCAACTCAACCATCCCCGGTGTCACCACCACCCGCCTGCCGCCCCCATCGAGGTCGACCAGCGTGTCGAGGGCGGCCCGCGCTCCGGCGGGGTTGGAGTTATAGGTGTCGTCGATGACGGTCACGCCGCGATCGCTGTGAGAGATCTCCCTTCGATGTTGGGCAACCGGAAGGTCGCCCAGGCGCCCGGAAAGCGACCGCGGTTCGATACCCAGGCCAATTGCCGCCGCCACCGCCGATGCCACGTTGCCAGGGAAGACTCTCTCACCCACCTCACCGATCACCTCGCCCGCGACCCAAACGAGTCCATCGACCACCGCCACGTTGGCGCCGCGATCAATCGTCGATGTCGTCACCACCCGCCCTGCCTGCTTCCGGGCAAGTTCCGCCAGACGAGGATGATCCTGATTGAGGACCGCCACCGAAGCGGCTTCCAGTATTTCGGCTTTCGCCGCGACGATCGCCTCCTCTGACCCGAATCGCTCGAGATGGACCGGGCCGATGGCCGTGATCACCGCCACATCAGGGGGAACGAAGTCGCAGAGCTCGCGGATCTCGCCTGGTCCGTAGGTGCCCATCTCGGCGATGAAGATCGAGGTGCCTGGGGTGAGTTGCTCGTTGATGGCCCGGGCGAGCCCCATGCGATTGTTGAACGATGCGGGGCTCGCCACCACCGAATGCGTGCCGCCGATCAGGTGAGCCAGATAGTTCTTGGTGGTGGTCTTCCCATAACTCCCCGTGATCGCCACCACCCGCGCACCCGATCCGGCTAGCCGCCCCCGAGCCCGCTCTACCCACTGATCGCCGGCTCGGCGCTCGGAGCGATTGAGAGTCGCCGCCGCCGCGTCCACCAGACGAGGCACGACAATGATTGCCGCCGCCGCCGGGCCCGGGTGCGCGACGATCAGCGACCAGGCTCCAAACGCGAGCACGAGGACCCCGGTCGCCAATGCCAGCCTCCGCAGCCGTGGAGTCCAATCGAGCGGTGAGGTCCTTCCCCGCAGCCCCAGACCCACCGGCCCGACCGCACCGGCCAGACCCAACCAACCGAGCGAGGGCTCGATGAAGAACGAACCAACCACACCCGCCACGGCTGCCAGCCCCAACACTCGGTTTACTAGCGACGTGTTCCACCACCGCCAGGCGAAGCGGGTCGCCGCCGGCGGCAGATAGTGCTCCCGCTGGGACACGCGCAGCCAACGCAGAGCGGCGATCCCGGCTCCGATCATCGAAGCCGCCACCAGAGGCCACATCTCAGGGAGTCAACATCTTTTCGACTGCGTCTCGCAGCGCCAGCGGCGCCTCCAGCGGCACCGCGTGACCAACTCCGTCAAGAATCTGGAGTTCGGCGCCAGCAATCAACTCCGCGAGGCGCTCGGCAATCGCCAAGGGCGCCTCGTGGTCCTCCGCCCCCCAAAGCAGAAGAACCGGAAGGTCGAGGGTGGCAAGTTCGTCCTGATACGTCTCGTTGAGAATTCGTACCAGGGTCTCTCGCATCACGCCCGTCGCGGCCCGATAGTCCCCCGACCCGTACCGCTGCCGGATCTGCTCCATCCTGGCTTGGGAGATGAGCCCGAGTCGTGCGGCCCAACGGCTCACCCGGAATAGCAGAGCTGGTTTGCCGGGGGGCGTCAGCCGGAAGAGCGGCGCCCCAGTCAGGACCAAGCCGGTGAACCGATCGGGATGCATGCTCACCAGGTGCAACGCCACCCTTCCCCCGAAGGAGTGCCCCACCAGAACCGGCCTCTCGCCCAGCTCCTCGAGCAGAGGAGCAAGGATGGCGGCGTAATCCCGGGAGCCGATGGCCTCCGCCGGAGGCGGTGAGGCCCCGAAACCGGGAAGATCGGGAGCGAGATAGGAGAGTCCCCCCAGAGCGGATCGGAAGTCGGAGGAACGGCGCCCCCAGCCGTGGAGCGCCAGGACTCTCGGGGCCGAACCGCTCGACTCGGCGAAAACAGCTCCGCCGGCATAGGCCCTTAGCGCCATGCGGAGATACTCAATGCCGGGCGCACAGCAGTCGAGAATAATTGTGATCACTTCCTCAACCCCTGGATGGCCTGGTGCCAACACTGACAGCTGACATTGCGCCGCTGTGGCGTTTTCGTGCTGCCGCCATGCGCCGGGCAGTGGCGCTGACCTGGGTTGTGCTGGCCATCCTCGCTGCTCAGGCGGTCAGACAGTGGGAAGAGAACTTCGACGAGCTCGGGTTCGCCATCGCGGTGGTGGTCATGGCCCTGGTGCTTCTGGCTTCCTCCCTGATCGACTGGTACCGGGTCATGCCCACCCATCGCGGCCCCTGGGCCACCCTCGGCTGGACCGCCAGCATCAGCCTCTGTCTGGTGGTCGTCGGCACTCAGCCCGGCATGGAAACGCTCACCCCTCCGATGTTCTTCGGGGTCGTGGCCCTGTCTGGTCTGGTCCTCGATCGTTTCAAACACGTTCTCATCACGATCCTCGCGGTGGCCTCCCTGGCATTTCTGGCCTTCACGTCGAACCAGCCGCTCAACCTCGCCTCGCTCCTGGTCCAGACCTTCTCTGTCATCGTCGTTGCTACCGCCACCGCCCTGATGGGCTATGAGTTCGAACAAGAGTCGACTCGGAGCGCCCGCCGTCTCACCGATCTCCAACGCCAACGGGCCGACTTCGAACGTCTTTACGCCGTGTCGGCGACCCTGGCCGGAGCGGAATCGCTCTCCGAGGTATTGCCCGAGCTGGTGGGACGAATCTGCACCTATCTCAATGCGCAGGTGGGAGTGGTCATGCTCTACGTCCCCGACTCCCACGAGCTCAAGCTCATGGATCCCATCTGGGTCACGGGCTACCCGCTCGAAGCTGGCGACGTCTCCGTCTCGGTAAGCGCCGGTGGTGTCCTCTCCCAGGTGTTCAAATCAGGAAAGCCCGTGCTCTTGGATCAGATCGCCGAGCGCTCCGATAGCTATGGGATCCTCGGTGATCTGGGGTTGAAGGAGGCAATGGTCGCTCCCCTGCGGGTGGAGCAGTTCAAAGTGGGAGTCATCGCCGTGGGTGATCCGGTGGACGGTTCCTTTGGACGGGATCAACTTGAAGCCCTTTCCTCGCTCGGCGCTCCGGCCGCCCTCGTGCTCTCCCAGCTTGGTCGCTATGAGGCCGTCGCCGAGATGACCAGGCGGCTTGAAGAAGTCGCCCAGATGAAGACCGACTTCGTGTCTGTCGTCAGTCACGAACTTCGAACGCCGCTCACCTCGATCATCGGCTCACTTGACACCGTTGCCCGCCCCGAGCTCGCGCCCCAGGCGGAAACCGCCCGCAACCTCCTCAATACCGCCCGCCGTCAGGCAGGTCGCCTGCAGCGTTTGATCGAGGATCTCTTGATTGTCAGCCGCCTGGAGAGAAACGCCGTTCCCATCCAGCTGGAGAAGGTCGTCCTTGAGAAGTTCCTTTCCGAGCTGGCCGCCACGCTGCAGATTCCCGACCTCAGTATCGAAGTGATGCCGGCCGATCTCACCGTCCTCTCCGATCCCGATCACCTCAACCGCATCTTTTTGAACCTGTTGGAGAACGCCATCAAGTACGCCCCCAGCAGCCCGGTGGAGGTGCGGGCGGCCGCCAGGGGAAATCGGGTGGAAGTGGCGGTGAGCGATCACGGAGCGGGGATTCCGTCCGACATGCGGGAAAGGATCTTCCACCGCTTTACCCAGCTCGAGGGCTCGGCGACCCGCACGCGCGGCGGGACCGGCCTCGGGCTCAACATCGTGAAGGGACTGGCCGAGGCGATGCACGGAAGCGTGGAACTCATCGACACGCCGGGAGGGGGAGCCACCTTCGTCGTCAGTCTTCCGCTCTCGGAGCCCGCACCCGCCCTGGCGTACCCTCGCTACTCGGTGGGCTGAGGCTCCTCCTCGGCGGGAGCCGAGATGGCATGGAATCCGCCATCGACATGGATCACCTCGCCGGTGGTGAGGGGCGCCCAATCCGATAGCAGGACGCAAATCATCTTGGCGACTGCGAGGGGGTTGGTTGAGTCCCAACGCAGCGGTGCTCGCTCTGACCAGGTGTCATGCAGGTGGTCGAAGCCCGGGATCGATCGAGCCGCCACGGTCCGTAGCGGTCCGGCTGAGACCAGGTTGACCCGGATCTGGTATCGGCCCAGATCCCGGGCCAGATAGCGGCTGACCGATTGCAACGCCGATTTGGCGACGCCCATCCAGTCGTAAGCCGGCCAGGCGGTGGTGTTGTCGAAGTCGAGACCGACGACCGATCCCCCGCCGGCCTTCTGCATTAGCGGCAGGGCCCCCACCGCCAAGGTCTTGAGCGAGAAAGCCGAGGTGACAAAGGCTGTCGCCGCCGACTCCTGAGGAGTATTGAGGAAGTTGCCACCGAGGGCATCGCTCGGTGCAAAGGCGATCGCATGCAGTGCGCCATCGAGTTTCCCCCAACGGCTGTCGAGATCAGCCATGACGGCGGCGACGTGATCGTCGTTGGTGATGTCCATCTCCAGCACCGGCGGGAGGCTGGGGAGCCTTTGCACGGCTCGTTCCGTCAATCGCAGCGCCCGACCGAAATTGGTGACCACGATCTCGGCACCCTGTTCCTGGGCCACCTTGGCCGCTGAGAAGGCAATCGAATCATCAGTGGTGATCCCGGTGATGAGAAGTCTCTTGCCCTCTAACAGCATTGCGATCTCCCGATTAGAAGTTGCCGCCGAATGCCATGATGCCTCGCAAACCGAGCCCCATGAGGAAAAGCATCAGCAAGCCGTAGTAGAGGGCGGGTTTCTTGCGGAACTGCGATCGATAGATATAGGCGAAGGCCAGCGTGAACGAAATCACCACTCCATAAAAAACGTGCTGGTTCCCCGGGTCGATGCCTTCGAAGTTCATCGCCATCAGCCCGAGGATCACTTGCACCGCCATCACGCCAATTCCCAATGCGACAACTAACCAGAACGGACGACCCACCTGCCGCCGGGCGAGATGCCATCCGATGCTCCCAAGACCGATCAGTCCGGTGAACGCCACTGCCACCCATCCCCAAATCGAATGAAAGCTGCCCAATATGCTTGCGGCCGTCTAGCGGATCTCTACTGATCCAGCAAGAGATCTGCGTATTGGTCGCGGACCACTTTCTTGTCGAACTTGCCGGTGCCCGTCTTGGGTATGGCGTCGACGAAGACGACGGTGTCGGGGAGCCACCACTTCGCCACCTTGTCGCTCAAGAACTCGAGCAATTCAGCTTCGGTGGCGCTGGCGTTGGGCCGCAGCACGACGAATGCCGCGGGTCGCTCTTGCCACTTCTGGTGCTTCAGCCCTACCACTGTCGCCTCAGCCACGGCGGGGTGAGCCATCAAGGTGTTTTCGAGATCGAGTGAGGAGATCCATTCCCCACCCGATTTGATGACATCCTTCGCCCGGTCAGTGATCTTGATATATCCCTCGGGAGTGATCTTGCAGACGTCGCCGGTCCGCATCCAGCCGTCCTGGAAGGTTTGGGACGAACGCGAATCCTTGTAGTACTCAGCCGCGATCCAGGGGCCTCGGATCAGAAGCTCGCCGAATGCGTCCCCATCCTGAGGAAGTTCGTTGCCTTCTTCATCGACGATCTTCACCTGGAGCCCCGGCGACGGCAACCCCGCGGTCTCGAGTACGTCGAGTTGTCGCTCGAAGTCCCACTTGGCCATTCCCGGTTTGAGCAGCGCAATCGAGGCGACCGGGTTGGTCTCGGTCATGCCCCATCCCTGTTTGATGAGGATGCCGCGCTCCTTCCAGAACCAATCGATCATCGAGCGGGGCACGGCGGAGCCGCCGCAGAGAAAACCCTTCATCGAGCTCATGTCCGCCTCGGGGTGCTCGGCCAGGTATTGCATGATTCCGAGCCAAACGGTGGGGACGCCGGCGGAAAAGGTCACCCGCTCCTGTTCGAAGAGCTTCACCAACCCCGCCGGACTGAGATCGGGACCGGGGTAGGTCAGCTTGGCGCCAACCGCGGTGGCCATGAACGGATAGCCCCAGGCGGAGGCATGAAACATCGGGACCACCGGCAGGATGTTGTCCTCCGGAGTGAGGGAAACCGCAGCCAGGTTGGAGATGGCATGGATGTACGTCGAGCGTTGCGTGTATGCGACGCCTTTCGGGTTACCCGTGGTCCCCGAGGTGTAGCACAGCATCATCGGCGATCTCTCATCGAGGACCGGCCACTCCCCCCATTCGGTCACTCCCTCGATCAGTTCTTCGTAAGCAATCGCGTTGGGGAGGTTTACTCCGTCGGCGCTCTCGCCCATGACCACGTACGTCTTCACCGTCCCGAGGTTTGGCGCCACCTTCTCGATCAGGGGCACCAGATCGGGATCAACGAAGAGTGCCCTGTCCTCGGCATGGTTGATGATGTAGGTGATCTGTTCGGGGAACAGCCGGAGGTTGACCGTGTGACATATGCGACCCGAATTGGCTGTCGCCCAATAAAGCTCGTGGTGACGGCGGTTGTTCCAAGCGAAGGTGGCGATCGCCTCCCCCTGGTCGATTCCCAATCGATCGCGGAGGGCCGTCGCCAGGCGTCGAACCCGGTGGTCCACCTCTCCGTAGTTGGTGCGGACCAGGCTCCGATCAGATTCCACCGAGACGATCTCCTGGTTCGGAAAGATGCGAACCGTCCGGTCGTAGAGGGTCGAAAGCAGAAGCGGGAAGTCCATCGAGTGAGGCATGGTGTTTATCCTCCGGCGCCGCCGAGCAGGGCCTGCTTCTCCCGGTTGTACTCGTCGTCGGAGAGCTTGCCCTCATCATGGAGGCGGGAGAGGATCTGGAGCTGCTCGGCTTTCGACACTCCCGTCCCACCTCGTTCGAGGCTGAACATGCGGTCCTCACGGGCTCTGTAAATGAGGTTCTTCATGTCCTCCGCCCGCGGAATATCTCGGTAGATGGTTTGTCCTTGTTCACCGGCCGATTCGATCATCACATCGCCGCTGCTAACCATCCGCTCGAAGGCAGTTTGATGGAAGGAAACGGTGTTGATCATCTCCAGCGGTATCTCTTTGCCGGATTTGGAGATGAATCCCGACCGATGAATCACGCGCTCGTTGGTGATGACATGTTCGGTCGTCCACCAATTGATCACGCCGCGGATGGTGAAGATAACCCAGAGGACGCCTACCACCAACGGGCCCCATGTCGCTAACGCTCCACTGGTGAAGAAGGCGAGGAAGACAATTATCACCAAGGCCAAGAGCGAGATGCCGAGCGGTCCGATGATCGCGGTCCAGTGGGGTTTGAACTCGGCGACGACTTCCTCGCCAGGACTGAGAAGTTTCTTGGGATAGGCCACGAACCGGGAGGCTAGCTCCGGGTCCTGTTCGGTTGCCTCGCGAAAACAAAGCAGTCATCGCGAAAACGAACCAGGGGGTTGGTCTTGACGCATCGACTTGGGCTGCATTATGTTGCCGCCGTCCGATAGACAGTTTTCTGTAGATCGGATGTGCGAGAGCCTTCGGGCTGTCGCAGAAGTCCTTCCTGGACAGGGGACCTTCGGGTCGTCGAGTCCACAAGGAAAGACCAGAAGGGCCCCGAGAGGGTGGAGATTCGTCGAAGCTCCCTCGGGGCTTCTTCTTTGCTCAGGCTGCTTCGCGAAAAGCAATCAGGAACCGCGAAAAATAAGGCAGCTCTGAATTTGACTCGCGGCTGGTCCGTCGAATACGTTGCCCCCCGTCAGGCAGGAGGTGACTCCAGCCGGACCCCGAGAAGCCGAGAGGCTTGGAGGGAAGCGAAAGAGGGAACGAATTTCGGTTCGGAGCCTCGATCGCAGAGGACCCCGAGAGGGTACGAGCTCGTCTCGCAGCTCTCTCGGGGTTTTCTCATTGTTCGAGGTTTCCGATATCTGAAATCTGACGTCTGATGGACAAATCTCATTCGTGTCATTCCCTTCTCGTATAGTCGGGGCCATGACGTTGGAGACGCTGTCGCCCAGTCGAGCTGGAGACTTCAAGGCCTGTCCCCAGCTATTCCGTTTCCGGGCGATCGATCACCTTCCGGAACCGACTTCACCCCAGCAGGCCCGCGGTACCACCGCCCATCTGGCCCTGCAACGGTTCTACGAACTGGCTCGCACCGAGCGCTCACCCGAGCGTCTCTTCGACCTGTTTCGCGAGGCCTGGGGCGAGCTGCGAAACGAAGAGGAGTTCGCCGGGCTTTTTGCATCGCTCGACGAAGAACGAGCCTGGGGCGTCGACTCGATGACCCTTCTGGCCAACTATTTCCAGCTCGAGAACCCCGAAACCTTCGATCCCCTGGAGAGGGAACTCGACCTGTTGGAGCCGGTGGGCGAGGGCATGATGATCCGCGGCATCCTCGACCGGGTTGATCGACGTCCTGACGGTCGTATCGTCATCACCGACTACAAGACAGGCTCCGCTCCTCCGGAGACCTATTCCATCCCGGCCTTCTTCGCCCTCAAGATCTATGCCTTGTTGATCCGCCGGCATTTGGCCGAGACCCCCGCCGAGGTGAGGCTCCTTTACCTCAACGGCCCGACGATGTATCGGTTCCCGGTCGACGATCGGCAGCTCGATGCGATGGAGAAACAACTTGCCGCCCTCTGGCTCGCCATCAACAGGGCGATCGAACGCAACCACTTTCCACCGCGGACGGGCCCCCTTTGTAATTGGTGCTCCTTCCGCTCCATCTGCCCGGCCTGGGAGAATCTGGAACAACTGGCCGGCTAGGTCTAAAGACCCTAAAGCCCCCCGACTCGAGGCCGATACCTGCTCCTGGCAAAGGGATGATCCAGCGCTGGCTGGGTGAACCGGGGAGCAAAATTGAGGCGAGCAATTTTCTTGGGAACGGCCACCGTCTTGTGGGTCGTAGCCCTGCAGTTCATCAGCGGCGCCATCGAGCCACCCCGAGAGGTTGACCTCACCGATCTCAACCTCACCGCGGAGCCCAAACCCCTCCCCACCAATCTGGTGTTTGCCCTCGACAGCAACATCGGTGTCGGGTTCCCGACCCTCGATCAGTTCTTCCGGCGGACGGGCAAATCACCCGCCTCGACCTTCAGCTCCTTTGGAGTCCCGGTGACGACGGCCGCCAGTTCCACCACGACCACCACGACCAGCACCAGCACGACGACCACCACCCAACCCGCTCCCGCTACCACCGCCCGCCCGGTCGCAACCACCGCGCCGCCCCCCACTACCGCGCCCCCAGCGACCACCGCCCCTCCCGCTACCACGGCTCCCCCCACGACGGCGCCACCCGCCACTACCCCACCCAACACTGCTCCTCCCACCACCGCCGCCCCGGCGGGGAGTTTCAACGCCGCCGCAGAGTCGGACTTCGCCTCCCGCATCAATGGACTACGAGCTTCGGTCGGGAAACCGGCCCTGGCTGGAAACGGCGAACTTCAGAACTACGCCCGCTGGTGGGCGAAGTACATGGCCGAGCACAACAGCTTCGCCCATTCCGACATCGGAACCCTTCTCAACCCCTGGACCATCGTGGGTGAGAACATCGGCGCCGGCGGCAACGTCGCCGGAATCTTCGGAGCATTGGTGAACAGCCCCGGGCACTACAACAACATGGTCGAGGCTCGATTCACGGCTGTTGGCGTCGGCGTCTACATCGACGCCTCGGGCAAGTTATGGACTGCCCACGTGTTCGCCGGCTAGTCCCCCGGAGTATCTGTCACTCAAGCGTTGTACTTTGAGTGAGTGACCTTGGAGAAGCCGGACCGGCGCATCGGGCCCTCCGATTGGGAGGAAGCCCTAGCCGCCACGGAAGGCCCACAGATAATCGTCGCCGGTCCCGGAACCGGAAAAACCGAGTTCCTCGTGCGTCGAGCGCGGTTCCTGATCGAGGAAGGGCTCGCCGACCCGGCTGAGGTCCTCGTCCTCACCTTCTCCCGTCGAACCGCCGCCGACATCTCCTCCCGCTCATCTCGAGGACCTGTTCCGATCCCAGGAGTTGCCACTTACCACGCCTTTGCCCGGCGCCTCCTCGAGACGTACACCCCCACGAGCGGACTGCCCGGGACAATCCCCACGCTGCTCACCACTCCCGAGCAGACGGCCTTGGTGCGTGAGCTGTTGGCCAAGGAAGATCCCACCGATTGGCCTGTCCCCCTCAGCGCGTTGCTCACATCTGCCACGCTCGCCACCGAGATCGCCGACTTCTTGCTGCGGTGTCAGGAGCGAATTGTCAGTCCCGAGGCGCTCGCCGGGCTCGCAGCCGGCTGGGATCGATGGCGAGCGTTGCCGCGATTCATGGAGCGGTACCTCGCCGAGCTGAAGGCCCGAAACCGCCTCGACTACGGCAGCATCCTCGCCCAGGCAATGAGCCTCCTCGAATCAGACGGCGTCAGGCGGGATGTCAGCCAGCAGTTTCGGTATCTCCTGGTTGACGAATATCAGGACACCTCCGCCGCCCAGGCGCGCTTGCTCGAGTTGCTCTCGGCCGAACACCGCAACATCACCGTCACCGGTGATCCCTATCAATCGATTTACTCCTTCCGCGGCGCCGACCTCGAAAACGTGGCCCTGTTCCCCGACCGATTCCGCTCCGCGGATGGGAGCCCGGCCCAGCGATTGATCCTCACCACCAGCTTCCGGGTTCCGGCTCAGATCCTCGACAGCGCCTTGCGCATCGTTTCCGGCGGCGACCTCCCGGGAGGGGCGGGAAAAGTCACCCCGGCTCCCCATCTGGGCCGGGTCGAGGCCTATGTCTTCGATCAGGCGAGCGGCGAAGCCGATTGGATCGCCGGAAAGCTCGAGCGACTTCATCTCGAGGGCCGGATCCCGTATTCCCGGATGGCGGTGTTGGTCCGATCCAGTCGCCACTTGTTGCCCGAGCTCTCGCGCGCCCTCGAACGCCGCCAGATCGGCCACCTGCGTCCCGATCGTCGTTTGAACGACCATCCCGCGGTGCGGATCATCTTCGATCTCGCCATCGCCGCGTTCGCCCAGTCCCAAGAGACCGGTCCGGGCTGGGCGGAGGAAGCCGATCAGGCGATGCGACGCCTCCTGCTGGGGCCGCTGCTCTCCATATCGCTCGGTCGCGAGAGGGAATTGCTCCGAGAACGACGCCGGACCCGAAGGTCGTGGAGCGACATACTGGCGGCCAGCGGGGTTGGTTCGCCCGAGCTTCGCCAGCTTCTCGCCGATCCCCAATGGTGTCGGGGAAGCTCCGCCGCCAATGGGTTCTGGCAGGTGTGGAGGACTCTTCCCGAACTCGTCACTCTGGTCGAAGATCCCGAGTGCGGGGACTTTCGACGAGCGTGGACCGAGCTCTCCCAGGCTCTCGATCAGCAACGTGAGCGCGACGCGTCGGTCGATCTGATCGAGTATGAGCGCCTCTCGAGTCAGGATGACTTCGAGGCGGTTCCGCTGCTTTCGATCGAACCGGGTCAAGGCGACCAACTAACTCTGACGACATTGCATCAGGCCAAGGGTCTTGAATTCGACGTCGTCATCATCGCTGACGCCGCTGAAGGCGTCTTCCCCAGTCTCCAGCGGCGTAACGCCCTCCTCCGGCCCGATCGGCTCAACCCGGGGGCCAGCGCGGAAGAGGCGGTCCGCTTTCGACTTCAGGAGGAAATGAGGTTGGCCTACACGGCCATGACCCGCGCCCGCAGCCAGGTCATCTGGACGGCCACCGCCGCCGCTATCGATGAGGGAGAACGGAGACCGTCGCGATTTCTCCTGGCCGCCAGCGGCGCGGCCTCATTCGACGATCTCGGCCCCCCGGGCGCCGACCCCATCCCAGTGACGGCGGCTGAATTGCAAGCTCTACTCCGTCTCACGGTTTCAGATCCCACCGCCCCTCAGCCCGAACGGCTGGCGGCGCTTTCGGTGCTCGCCGCCCCCGGTCAGACACTGTGGGACGCCCGCCGATTTGCGGGAACCGCCGAAAAGGGGCCAGACACCGGCGTTATCACACTGCCTCTGCGGATGGCTCCGACGAGTGCTCAGAGCTATGAGGACTGCCCGCGCCGCTACGTCTTCGAGCGACATCTCGAGGCCACCGACGTTGCCAGCCCCTACGCCCACTACGGAAGCCTGATCCATCTCGTGCTCGAACGGGCCGAGAGCGCAGCCATCGATTCGGGGCGGCCGCGCGCTCGGGTCGACGAGGCGCTCGACGAATTGGAACGAGTGTGGTCAGAACTGGCCGACTTTGGATCCCCGATCCTCAACGACGCCTGGAAGGCCAAGGGCAGAAAACTCATCACGAATCTCTATGAGAACTGGCCCGGTAACGGCGCCATCGGGATCAGAACCGAGAAGAAAGTGACTGCCGACATCGGCAACGTGGTGTGGCGGGGAAGGATCGACCGCATCGAGCAGCCTGCCCCTGGACAGCTCCGCATCGTCGACTACAAGACCGGCACTCAGCAGCCGTCGATCTCCGAAGCCGCCTCGTCGCTCCAACTCGGCTTCTACCTGCTGGCGGTCAAGACCGACCCCGAGCTTTCCGCCCTTGGTGACGCCACCGAGGCCGAGCTCTGGTATCCCGAATGCCAGCAGCCGCGCCGCAAGTTCGATTACGCCAATCTGAAATCGGTCATCGATCGGCTCGGGGCCCTGACCGGAGGAATCCTCAACGAGCAATGGGATCCCAAGCCAGGCAAGCAGTGTGAGCGATGCGGGGTGCGCCTGGTTTGTCCCGCCTGGCCCGAAGGTCGGGAGGGATTCCGCCTGTGATCGTCCCTACCGCTGAACAGCTGACTGTCGTTGAGCATCCACTCGAGCCGCTCCGGGTCGAAGCCGGTGCCGGGACCGGCAAGACGGCCACTATTGCCATGCGGGTAGTTCACCTCGTTAACAAGGTTGGCCTCGAGCCCGAGTCGATTTTGGGGATCACCTTCACCAACAAGGCCGCGGCCGAACTGGCCGACCGCATCAGGGCCGCCCTGGGGACGACCTCGAACCTCGATCCTGGTCGGGAAGTCGAAGTCCACACCTACCACGGCTTTGCCCACCAGCTCCTGCGTGAGTACGGGGCGCTGGTGGAAGTGGAGCGAAGCACCGAGGTCATCACTCCCACCTTCTCCCGCCAACTCATCGAGGTGGTAATGGCCAACGTCGAGCTCCCGGCCCTGAACCCGGCCAACCGGGGGAATGTGGACGACATTCGCCGCCTCGGCTCCGCACTCGGCGACAATCTGCTGGAACCGCATCAGATCGACATTCCATCCACCCTTGATCAGGCCTGGTCGACGCGGGCCTCCCTCCTCAAAGGCCTCGGGGCGTACCAGCAGGAGAAGCGCCGCCGGGGAGTGGTCGACTACTCCGACCTCATCCTCCGTGCTCAGCAGCTGGTGAGCAAGTATCCCGAAGTCGCCAACGAATTCCGCTCTCGCTATCGCGCGGTGATGCTCGACGAATATCAGGACACGAACCCCGCCCAGCGCGAGCTTCTTCGTCTGCTCTTCGGTGATGGCTTCCCGGTGATGGCCGTGGGCGACATCGATCAGACTATCTATGAGTGGCGCGGGGCCTCCCCCCACAACTTCGCCCAGTTTCCAACCCACTTTCCCCGGTCCGATGGCCAGCCGGCCCCAACCCGCTCTTTGACCCTCAACCGTCGTTCCCTGCCGGCGATTCTTTCGGTAGCCAATGCCGTCCGGGAGAAGACCGGGTCCGGGCAAAAACTCCTGCGCCCCCTCGACGGCTCAATCGGTGGCGAGGTTGCGGCTTCGTGGCATGACGATGCGGTGGCCGAAGCCGAAGACATCGCCCGCCGAATCCAGGAGCTCTCCTCAGCCTACGAATGGCGCGACATGGCGGTGCTGTTCCGGAAGAACAAAGACATGACCTTGGTCCACGATGCCTTGCGGGCGGCCGAGATCCCCGTCGAGGTCGCCAACCTCGGTGGCCTTCTGGCCGTACCCGAAGTCACAGACGTCCATGCCTGGTTGCGCCTCTTGCAGGTTCCCGAGGACTCGCCGGCGTTGTACCGGATCTTGCTCGGGTCGCGTTTCCGCTTGGGACTCGGTGATCTGGCTCATCTCTCCAACTGGGCCCGAGGTCTCAACTGGGACGCTGACGAGGAAGCGACCGTCCCCCAGCACACGTTGCTCGAGGCGATCGACCACCTGGACGATCTCGATGGCTTGCGACCGGCGGCGCGTGTCGCGCTCGAGAGATTTCGTGAGGAGTACCGATCACTGCTCGCCACCGCTCAGGGCGTTTCGCTCGTCGAGCTTTGTCGCCAGATCCTCGACCGCACCGGCGCCTGGAACGATCTCGCCGCCATGCCGGCCAGCACCCAACTCTCCGCCCGTCTCAACCTCTACCGGTTCCTCGACCTCACCGAGGACTGGAGCCCCCTCGAGGGCGCCCCTTCGCTGGGAGCCTTCCTGCGCCATCTCGAGGCGATGGCCGAGGAACGGTCTGAGGAGCTCGACACCGCCCGGCTCTCGGGCGAGAACGCAGTGACCCTGGTCACGGTCCACCGGGCCAAGGGCCTCGAATGGGATGTGGTTTTCCTTCCCGCTTGCTACCAGGGCAACTTCCCCACCCGATCACAAGGCTTCGACAACCCGCTCACCAACGGTCGCTATCTCCCCTACGAATACCGCCTCGACCAACAGTGGCTGCCACCTATCGGCCGCGAGCGCACCGATGCCGAGAACAAGGATCTCCTCAGGGCCGCGCACGAACAGCAGGAGTGGCGGATCGCCTACGTCGCCACCACTAGGCCCCGCCAGCGGCTTTTTGTCAGCGGCGCCTACTGGTACGGCGCCTCCGAAACCAACGCCAGAGCCGTAGGGCCCAGCGAGGTGTGGACTCTCATTGCCGCCCAACCCGGGACCCGGGTCGACTCACGTCCCCTCAAGGCTCCACCGCAGCCCTCCCTGCTGCGTTTTGAGCCGGACGCGGCGGCTCCCGACCCTCTCTTTCTCGATGGCTGGGAACAAGCGCTGCGCAACGAGCTGACGACGCCGGGCTGGGCCCGAGCTCTCGCCGGCGATGAAACCTCAGTCGACCGGAAGCGGACTGAATTCGAGCAGATGATCCTCGATCTCCCGGTTCCGCTGGCCGAACCTTCCGAGCACTCGGTGTCCACGTCCGTCACCGGTCTCGTCACGTATGCGTCTTGTCCGCGGCGATTCTTCTGGTCGGAAATCGAACGGCTACCCCGGATGTCCAGCCAGCAGGCTCGCGCCGGCACCATGGTCCATCGAGCGATCGAGCTCCACAACCGTGGCCACATCCCGCTCGAGGATGTCGACTGGAACTCTGTCGATCCCTTCGAAGTCAGCGGTGAGCGTCCCGAATCCAGCTGGTCGCGCTTCCAGCGCAGTCGCTTCGCCCAGGTCCCTCCGATCATGATCGAGCATCAGTTCGTGATGAGGGTGGGGGCAATCGAAGTCAAAGGGCGAATCGATGCCGTCTACGACGGAGGAGGGTGGGAGATCGTGGACTTCAAGACCGGGTCTCCGGCACCAGACGAAGCCACCAATGAGGCGCGCATCGTTCAGCTCCAGGCTTATGCCAGCGCGGCTCGCGGCGGTCACCTGGGAAGACGAGCGCCGGAATCACTTCAGGTCACATTCGCCTATTTCGGGTCGCGCCCCGCCGAGAGCACTTATGCCGTGGACGCTCAATGGGAGAAAACCGCCGCCGAGCGACTGCAATCTCTGGCGGGCGGCATCGAGGCGAAGGAGTGGACGCCGACGCCGTCGATGGGGTGTTACTCCTGTGACTTCGTCCGCTTTTGTCCCGCCGGCCGCGCCTTTACCCAGCGCGTTTGAGCCCGGTCACAGCACCCGGCCGTCAAGCGTCTCGACCAGAATCGTCACCGGTCCCTCGTTGACCAACTCGACCTCCATCTTGGCTCCGAAGCTGCCGCGAGCCACCGGGAGCCTGCGCTCCTCGAGGGAGCTGGCGACGAGTTCGATCAATGGCTGAGCCTGATCTGGTCGGGCGGCGCCGGTGAATGATGGACGGCGCCCCCGGGACACATCCCCGTAGAGGGTGAACTGACTTATCACCAGGACTTCGCCAGAAACATCGGTGACCGAGCGGTTCATGTGGTCGTCTTCATCACCGAAGATCCGAAGGCCGGCCACTTTCTCGGCTATCGCTCGGGCGTCCTTCTCGGTGTCGTCGTGAGATGCCGCCACCAGCACCAACAACCCCTGGCCGATGGATCCGACGACCGCTCCTGCCACCAAGACCCGGGCACGCTTGACCCGCTGAACCACCGCCCGCACCATCGCAGTTTGACACCGAGGCCATAACATCGAAGGGGTGTGGCCACAGGACGCCCCCACGAAAGGCTCGGTGGTGGTGCTGGCCGACGCCGCGAGCCAGGTCGAAATGAGGCTGATCGAGGAGTGGTTGGGTGCTAATCAACCGCCCGAGATCACAACGGAAGTAATCCGGCTCGCTCCTTCCCGTCGCCGCAAGCCCGGCCAGCGCACGGAAGCCCGGCTCGTCGAGTTGTTGCCAGGAGACGATTTCCTCCTTCCCCTGCGGGTGGTTTGGTCGCCGGCGGCGAGGGCGGGCGAACGGAAGGTCTCCTGGTGGGACGTCCTCAAGCTGGGCGATCCCCGCGATCCCGACGCACTCCGTCAGCGGGTGATCCTGGCCCGCTGGCCGGACCGGGTGACGGTCGTGGCCGGCAAGGGGTCCAGGGCCGCTGCCCTGCCGGCCGAGCACGAGGGGAGCGATCTTTCCCTGGTGGAGTGGACGACCCGACGGGCGTGGCGGGCTCTGGACATTTCCGAGCGGGCGCTGCGCGGCGACCGTTACAAGGTCCCGCGCTTTTTGCACGAGGAGATCACCTCCCAGCCGGCGTTTCGCCGGGAATCGGTCGCACTTGGAGCCCGGCGCAAGCTCCCGGAAGCGATCGCCGTCGCCCGGGCGAAGTATTACCTGACGGAGATTGCGGCCTCCCCCAGTGCTTTCGTGATCGACCTCTCCGCGAACGTAATCAGCTGGGTCATCCGTCAGGGATATGGCGAGATGGCATACGACAGGGTCCAGGTGGAGGACATCAACTCTCTGGGACGGGAATGGCCGCTGGCATTCCTCCCTTCGCACCGATCGAATCTCGATCGCCTGGTCCTCCAGTTGGTGAAATGGGAGAACGACCTCCCGCCCAATCACACGGCCGGCGGCATCAACATGAATTTCTTCCCGGTCGGCCCCTGGGTCCGGCGGACCGGGGTCTTCTTCATCCGGCGCAGCTTCCGCAACAACGACCTCTACAAGTTCGTCCTCCGCACCTACCTCGACTATCTGGTGGAAAACCGGTTTCCGCTCGAGTGGTACATGGAGGGTGGACGTTCCCGGACCGGCAAGCTCTTACCGCCCCGCTACGGGCTTCTCGCCTATGTCGTCGATTCCTGGCGCCGGGGAAAGAGCGAAGACGTAATGCTGGTGCCGGTGTCCATTGTCTATGACCAAATCCAGGATCTGGGCTCTTACACCACCGAAGCCCAGGGCGGAGCGAAAGAAGCCGAGTCGATGGGTTGGGCACTGCGCTACGTGCGCTCGCTCCGACGTCGCTACGGCAACATCTACCTTCGATTCGGTGAGCCGATCTCGGTAGCGAAAGCCATGACAGGAGCCGAGATTGAAGAGGGCTCGACCGCCCTTGCCAAGCTGGCTCTCGAGGTCATGCACCGAATTGGTGCCGTGACTCCCATCACCCCGGCTTCCGTGCTTGCAATCGCCCTGCTGGCCGCCGGGGGCGAAGCGCGCACCCAGTCTGAGCTTGCTTCATTCTGCGAGGGGCTCGACGAGCTGGTCGAACAGCTCGGCCTCCCCACGACCGAGCCCCTGAGGCTCGAGGACGAGGCTGAGGTCGGCAAGGTGCTGCGGCTTCTCGCCGAGCACCACAACGTCAGTGCCTTCGAGGGAACAGAGTTGGTCTACTACCTCAATCCGCAACAGTCGCTGAGGGCCTCCTACTACCGAAACTTGATGGCCCATCATTTCCTCGGCCGCGCCGTCTTGGAGCTTGCTCTCCAGGGCCTCGATCCCACCCGGCCCGTCAACGAGGCCGAGCTGTTGGCGAGCGTCGCCGCCTTGCGGGATTTGCTCAAGTTCGAGTACTTCTTCCCGGAGAAGGAAGCGTTCGTGGATTCGATCACCGCCGACCTTCGGAGGAGCGCACCGAGGTGGCAGGGATCGAAGCCCGCCACTGTGCTCGCCAAACTCCACCCTCCGACCCTCGGCTGGGTGATCCGGCCCTCCCTGCAGTCGTATCTGGTTGTCGCCGACGAGCTCCTCGCTCGCCCGGACGCCATCGGCGACGAGAAGGCATTCATCACCGCCTGTCTCAAACGCGGCGAGCAATACCGATTGCAAGGCATTATCGGAGCCGACGGGGTTTCAGCGGTTGTCTTCAAGCAGGCGCTGGCATTGGCCCGCAACCGGGAGCTCGTCGAATCTCCGGCGGGAAGGGCCGATTTCGCCGCCGAAATTCGTTCGGCCCTAGGGGCGAGTGATCGCCCGCCGAAGGCGCCACGAGGCGGCCAGAAGGAGCACCAGGGCGTAGGCGGCTAAGGCCCCCAGTTCCAGACCGATGTCTCCGATTCCGCCTTCAGCGCGGATCTTGGCAAATGCATCGAGCGCCCAGGCATGCGGCGTCAAATGAGCTATCCGCTGCAGCGTTGGGGAGAAAAGTTGGATCGGAAGCATCGCCCCTCCCAGGGCCGCCATGCCAAGGCCGACTATCACGCCGACTCCGCCGGCCTGTTCGGCGTTGCGGAAAAGCGTCCCCAGCAGCATCGCCGCCCCGGCTCCGACTGCAGAGAAGACGACGACGATCGCCAGGGCAGAGAGAGGGTCGCCCCAGTCGACCCCGAAGATCAGAAGTGCTCCGGCCATGATGTAGAGGCCCTGTACGGCCACCACCAGGAATCGACCACCGGCCTCACCAGTGATGATCGTTCGCACCGACGTGGGCGTGGCCAGCATTCGTCGCGACAGCCCGAGCTCGCGGGTCTGAATCAAGACTGCGGCTCCCGAGAGCGCGGTGATGAACATGAACAGGACCAGCTGACTGGAGGCGCCGATGTCGAAGCGTCCCAGGCTGGCGGGAAACAAGGCTTCACCAACGGTGGTTACCTGCACCTCCGATGCCGGCAGTTGCGATTCGATGGTCCGCGCCGTGACCAGCGCCTCCTCGAACGTCGCCAGGTCCTGAGCGGCTACGAAACTGGCCGCGTTGGCGGCCAGCACGCTCCGCTGGACCACCTCGGCGACCACCGGTTGCAGGGCTGCCCCCACCCCTCCGGGTCGAGCGATGAAGCCCACCTCGCTCACCTCACCAGCCGCCACCCTTTCGTCGAAGTCCGCTGGCAGCGAGAGGGCGGCACTGAGCGAACCGCGCTCGACCCCTTCCTTCAATCCCGTCTCGTCACTCAACGCCACCACCTCGACCCCATCAGCCGATTCGAGGTTCTCGATGATCTCAGCGCCGACTGTGCCGGGAGAGGGCGCCAGGACGCCCAGGCGAGGGGCGAAGGTTCCTCCGAATTGGAGCCCGATCAGGAGAATCAGCGCCAGGGGAAAAATGAACACGAAAAAAATGGCCGATCGATCCCGAAAGAGGCGAACGAGGTTGTTCCGCGCAATTGCGAGCACCTTCATGGCGCGACCTGCTTTCTGGTGAGAACGGCTGCGATTACAGAAGTCACGCTCGCGATCACGAGCAGCCAGCCCACGGCTCCGAACGCAGCCGAAGCCGGCTGCCCGCCGGCCAGGTCGGCCAGGCCCCGGCTGAACCAATAATGCGGAGTCAGGGCGGTGACCTGGGCCAGGATCCCTCCGTCCTGACCTATCGGGAAGAAGGCTCCTCCGAGCAGACCGAGGACGGTGGCGACGATGCCCTGAATATTTCCCGCTTGCTCGGGCGTCTTGGCCATCCCGGTCGTCACCGCCGAGATGCCAACGGCGGCCAGCACGCCGCCGACAACGAGCAGAGCGACTCCCAGCGGATTGCCCCAATTGGCATCCATGAGCACGATCCCGGCCAGGATCAAAACCACCAACGAGAACACGCCCAGGACGATCGAAACGATCGATTTGGCGGCCAGTACCGACGCCGGACGGGTGGGAGTGGAGAGGATCCGCTGCAGGGTTCCGTCCCGTCGTTCCTCGAGCAGGCTGAGGAGCCCGGTCTGAGCGGTGAACAAGAGGAAGAACATCGCCATCCCGGCAACAGTCGACGTATTGGTATCCAGCTGGCGAACGTCGGCCTTGACCTCGCCGAGGGAGATCAGTGACCGATCAGTGGCATCGATCGCAGCCGGAATGATGTCGGCGGGATCACCGCCGGCGCTGATAGCCGAGGCGATCGCCACCTGCGTGGTCTGAAGCGAGTTGGTGTAGCTACGAGCGATTCCGGCGGCGATCTGCGTCGACGTGACGGCATCGATCGCTCCCAGTACCTCGATTTTGCCGATCTGACCCCCGGCGAGCTCGTCGTCGAAGGTGTCCGGAACGACGAACACCGCCCCGACATCGCCTTCATCGAGGGCGATGCGGGCAGCAGATGGGTCGGCGAAGGATTGCCACGTTCCGCCGAGCTGTGAGGAGATCTCTTCGAGGGTCGACTTCGTCTGGTCAGCGTCGGTCTCGACGATTCCGAGATCGGGAGCAAAAGACCCGTCGTCGCCAAAGGCGCCGCCGAACACGGTGTTGAAAATGAAGGCCAACGCCAGAGGGGCGATCAACCCGATGATGAATACTGACTTGTCGCGAATCCTCAGCCTCAGGTCTTTGGCGGCGATGTGGATGATGTTTCTCATACGTCTCGCAAGGCCTTGCCCGTGAGGTGGAGGAATACGGCTTCGAGATCGGGTTGTTCGATCTCGACGGCAGAGACAGCCATGCCCGCCTGGGCCGCGGTGGACAGGATGGCGGCCAGATGGGAGCTCGAGTCCTCGACGAGGAGGGTCACACCCGATTCGCTCTCGCCCGCTTCCGCGACCCCCACCGTTGATGAAAGCTGTCGCACCACTTCGGCCAGTGGACCGGTGCCGCTGATGGAGACTCGATCCTTCTCCCCCACCATCTCCACCAACTCCCGGCGGGTGCCTTCGGCGATGATCTTTCCCTGATCGATGATTCCGACCCGATCACACAGGCGCTCGGCCTCTTCCATGTAATGGGTGGTGTAGAGGACCGCGATACCGGCGCGGGAAAGCTCTTCTACAGCTTCGAGTATGGCGTTGCGGGATTGGGGGTCGACTCCCACAGTCGGTTCGTCGAGGATGAGCAATTCAGGATTGTGGAGCAGGCCGATGCCGATGTTGAGCCGACGCTTCATCCCCCCGGAAAACTCTTTGGTCAGGTCCTTCTGTCGCTCGTGTAGACCGACTACGTCGAGAACTCGATCGGCCCGGTCGGCGAGCTCGCTTCCGCCCATTCCGTACAGTCGCCCAAAGAACTCGAGGTTCTCGCGAGCCGTGAGATCGGGGTAGATGGCCAATTCCTGAGGCACGAGACCCATGCGGCGCTTGGGCGTCACGGCTCGCGGGTTGATCAGATCCCCACCCACTCGTACCTCGCCCTCGTCGGCCTCGAGCAGCCCGGCGATCATCGAGATGGTGGTGGTCTTACCAGCCCCATTTGGGCCTAGTAGCCCGTAGGTCTCGCCCTGGTTGATGCTGAAGCCGACGCCGTCGACCGCCACCAGGTCACCGAAACTCTTGGCCAGGCCCTTTGCCACCATGACAGCGGTCATTGCGATCTCTCCTTCTGTCCGACTCGATCGATCAGTTGTTGCATTGCTCGCAGGTGTTCTCCCAGTGCCTTGCGGCCGCGGCGGGTGGCCTTGACCACGGTTCTGGTTTTCCGTCCCTCGAAGCCTTTTTGGATGGAAACCAATCCCGACTCCTCGAGCACCTGAAGATGACGGCTGAGGTTGCCGTCGGTGAGCTCCAGCACTTCTTTCAAGTAGTTGAAGTCGGCGAAGTCCGCCTCCGCCAGGACCGCCAGTATCCCCAACCGATTTTTCTGGTGGATGACTTCATCGAGAGCCCGGGCCGGGTGGCTCAAAGCCGCCGTGCCCAGAGCCAGAGTCCCACTGCCGCGCCGGCGCTGGCGAACGTGAAAGTCAACGCCAATACCGGGTAGAGCTCGAATGTGTCCTCGGAAGTGATCCCGAGAACGAGGGCCAGAGCGGAAAGGGCGGCGAACAAGGAAGCTGCCAGAGGCTGGCGATCGATCCAAGACAGCACCGCGAAGCCGGCGCCCATGACCACCCACACCACCACCACGATCGCTTCCTCGGACAACACGAAGGAGGCGATCCCGTTGACAACGCCGATCCCTACTCCCGTCACTGCGTACGGCCAGGACTTGGCGCGAACCCCGGTTTCCTTCACATTGCGATAGGCGAGGAACATCCCCAAATAGCCCAGCGGGACACCCACGATCCAGTACCACCCGGCCACTCTCGAGTTGAAGCTGGAGATAAAGGCTCCGAGAAACACACCGGCCCACACCGCCAGATAGCGCCAGGACTCGCTGCGAACCTCGAGGCGGGTCTGGCGCCGCAGGCGCCGCAGCTCCTCGAGCATTTCTTGCGTGGGAGTGTGAGTATCGGGTTCCATTGGCAAAGCACTTTATAATACAAAGTGCTTTGCGGTCAAGCGAACGATCCGCTGATAGTCAGCAGCTGAGACCTCGTCGGCTCAGCACAACAAAACCATGACTCGGTGAGGTGGGGCCGACCTCGATCAATAACGGCGGGCATGGGCTCGGAGAACACAAATTCCCACATGCGGGCAAGGGTCTCGAGAGGTGGCCGGCCTGCTCCCGACTCCGCAATCGCGGCCAGGCCCTGCTGCTGGGCTTCGACGACTTCCGAAGCTGACCAGACATGAGTCAAGGAAGCGCCGTCGTACTCCCCCATTTCGGGACGGTCGGCCAGAAGGCTTCCCCGCGGAACCAACAGACGAATGGAAAGCTGTACCGGATCGACGGTGTCCACCAAATTGTGACGGTGAAGGAACCCGAGAATCGAACCAACATCGGAGACCTCGGTCCAGGGTGTGAATGGCAACCACGAAGGGCGAATATCGATGCCGGCCTTCCTCATGATTAACACCGCCTCGTCCATGTCACGAGCGGTATGACCCTTGTCGAGGGTCTGGAGAACCCGCTCGTTGGTTGTCTCGAATGCCGAAACCACGAACACCACGCCCCGCTCTGCGACCTCCGGCCATACCTTCTCGTGTTGGAGAATGTGTGAAACCTTGACCGTCAGA
>JAICGW010000003.1 GCA_025922945.1 Acidimicrobiia bacterium
AAGGGACCGATGCCTTCTTCGGTGGACCAAACCACCAAGAAGGCCGTACCGGCCATCAGCATGGCAGTACCTCGCTGGCCCACGTAGATCGTCGCCAGGATGAGGGGGAGGAGGATGAAGTAGGCAAAGCTGCGCCCGGTGACCTCTCTTCCTTCGATGGCAATCACCAGCACCAGGACAGTGATCAGGCCCACGAATGTGGTTTTGAGCCAAATTCCTTTGGGGGTTCGGTCCCTCAGTGCCGAGACGATCGCTAGGGCTCCGGGTCCAATCAAGACGATGCCCAGAGCGTCGGCGGCGAGCCAGGAGAGCATCGCCGGCAAGATCTGACTGTCAAAGGTGATGGCTGTGGCCGTGCCTCCGATTACCGCTCCCACCGACGGCCCTAGTAAGCCGGCAAGCAGCAGGGCACCGATGTCGGCGAGTCGGACGATGCGGTGAGTCTGCGGAAGGCGGGCCCGAAGGATGGAGCCGGCCACCACCGCTTCGGCCACGTTGGCCCCGGCGGCGCATGCGACGTGGAACCAATTGACATCGACGAAGGGAGCGGCGGAGAGGACCGTGCCCACACCTACGCCGGCGATGACGTAGGGCCGGAGCCGGGAGGAGGTGGCAGAAGCGAGGGCGGCGGCCACCCCGGCGGCT
The DNA here is from genome assembly GCA_025922945.1 of Acidimicrobiia bacterium. Lineage (GTDB taxonomy): Bacteria > Actinomycetota > Acidimicrobiia > Spongiisociales > ZC4RG35 > JACCTH01. The sequence goes on from JAICGW010000003.1 coordinate 646, forward strand.
GGCCAGAAAATGGTTACCCCGACGGCCTGAGCGGAGAGGCCGCTCCCGGCAAGGGCAGTCAGCGCATAGAGAATCGAGGTGCCGACGAGGGCAATCCAGGGCGCGAACCGTCGAGGTATCTCCACCCCCACGAATCGGCAACCTCTGAGACCGCCTGTAGCTCGTTTGGAGTCAGCGAAAAGACCCGGAACGGGGGCTTGTCCCTAGCTCTTCCGGCTCAATTTTGGGTGCCGCTATGTCGATACAGCATTTTCGACTTTCACCCAAGGAGGAGCGGAGTGTTCAAGTTTCGTCTGGCCAGCAAGCTGGCGATGGCCAGCCTTCCCATCGGGCTGGTGGCACTCCTGGCCGGCGGATATATCGCCTGGACATTTCTCGAGAGTGCCAAGGTTCAGGAAGAAACGTCCCGTGCCTCGAGTGTGGCGAGCGAAGCTATGGGCGCGCTCGGGACGCTGTGGTCAGAACAGCACCTCGTCAACACCATGGTTCTCCGCCCCGACCAGGTCGATCCTCGCAACCTCGAATCGGCCCGGCTCCAGTCTGAGAGAGCACTTAGCAACCTTGAGCGCGCGGTCGCGGGTTATGTCTCCTCAGCCCGACCCTCGACCGCGGACACCGCCCGCCGCGTCGAGTCGGATATGGCCGAGCTCGAGGCCTGGCTTGCCGAGATCCGCCAGGTCGAGCGCTTCAGTGCTTCCGTCGCCTCCGGGTTTAACACCGCCACCGACCTGCTATTCGGCATCATCTCCCAGGTCTCCCTGAACCTCCCCGATCGCTTGAAGGCCCAGGATGTCGGCGCCGCCGAGGCACTGGCTGAGGCCGCCAGCGTTTCCTTTCAGCAGGAACAGGTCGTGAGAACCTATATCGCCCAGGGCGAGGATTCGCAACGACAGCTCGTGGAAGCTGCCCTCAACCTGCGGGAACAAGAAGTTCGGGGCTGGCAAGAGCGTGCGGCGGCGTCGTCGGAAACCGCCGCGCAGGAACTGGCCGCCCTGGCGGCAATGGAAGAGGCGGTCACGGGACGGGCCGCCACCGAGACGGTCGACATCAACGGGTTCCCCGCCGACCGCAACGAAGTCCTCATCGTGGCCGCCGACCGTCTCGCCGCCCAAGCCTCCGACGCCGCGGAAAGCGACGCGGCCCGGGCCCGGGATCGGGCCCTTCTGGTGGCGGGCATCGTCGGTTTCATCCTCCTTCTGACGGCTTTCGGGACCGTTCGCATCGAAAGGTCGCTCGTCCGGCGAGTCCGGGCGGTGACCGACTCGGCCCGTCGGGTGGCAGACGTCGAACTCCCCAATCTGGTGTCTGCGCTGCGTAACCCCGACGATGCCAATGCCGCCAGTGCCGCTTCGAGCGCAATTCGCATCAAAGAGGCGGGGGCAGACGAGGTTGGCGACCTCGCTCGTTCTTTCTCCGCGCTCCACGGGACGCTGATCGACGTCGCCGCCCAGCAGATGGACATCCTGCGGAAGGGGGTTTCGGAGATCTTTGTCACTCTGGCGCGGCGCAACAGCTCGCTGGTCGACCGGCAACTGGCCCTGATCGACAAGCTCGAATCGAAGGAAGAGGATCCCGAGACCCTGGCCGGCTACTACCGCCTCGACCACCTCAGCACCCGCATGCGACGCAACGCCGAAAGCTTGCTCGTCCTCGCAGGTGCCGAGAGCCCTCGCATGTGGGAGAAGCCACTTGAAGTTGGAGACGTCGTCCGTGCCGCCCTCGGCGAAGTCGACGAGTACCAGCGCATCGACATCCTCGCCCTCGAGCCGGTAAGGGTGGCGGGTCACGTCGTCTCCGACATTGCCCACCTGCTGTCCGAACTGCTGGACAACGCCACCCAGTTCTCGCCCCCTACAGAGCGGGTTCGGGTCGCCGGTCTGTTCGACGAATCCGGCTACTTGCTCACCATCTCCGACCACGGGATCGGCATGAGTGATGAACGGATCGTCGAGCTCAACCAACTCCTGAGCCATCCGCCGGTTCTGGGTCTGGCTCTCGAGCCCACTCTCGGCCTCTATGTCGTGGCTCGTCTCGCCGCCCGGCACGGCATGCGGGTGCGTCTGGCAGCCGGCGTCCCTGGAACGACTGTGCGCATCACGGTGCCCCGCACGCTGCTCGAGACCTCAACGGCCACCCGACCCGATGAAAGTGGCCGCCTCCGCAACGAGCCCTCGACCGACGTTCGCCCCACCAGCAGGGAGACGCCACGAGTCTCGGTGCCGTCGCGGCTGGCTACGCCCGAACCTCGAGTGCGCCCGCCGCTGACGCCATCCGTGCAGCCCGCCGTTCCGAGCCCGTCGCACCTCCCCGGTCGGGTAGTCGAGACTACGCCGGCCAATGGAGGCCAGCGCGCAACCGCCACCCCCGCCCCGCCGCTCCCTCGGCCGAATCCAGCTCCGCGGCGCTACGACCCCAATCAGGAACTGCCCACCAGAGTCCCGGGGACGTCCTTCCAAGACGATGGAGCGGTCCCGACCTCCAAGGCCTCCGAGATTGGTCCCGACGGGATCAAGGCGGCCCTCAGCGCCTTTCAGACCGGCCGCGATTCGGCGGGAAAACTCGGCGAAGCTCGGACCAATCCCGCTCCCTCGAATGAGCCGGGGGTGATGGAATGAGCGCCGGAGCCTCCAACCTCAACTGGCTCATCGGGCGATTCGTCGATGCCGTGCCAGCTGTTCGCAAGGCCGTGGTGGTTTCCTCCGACGGCCTGGCGATGGCGGTTTCACTTGATGTCGATCGAGAGTCGGCCGATCGTCTCGCCGCCGTCGCCTCGGGCATGATCGGTCTCGCCTATGGCTCGGCTGGGCGAATGGGAGCCGGTGCGGTCTCCAACGTCATTGTCGAGATGACCAATGGCTGGCTTTTCGTAACCGGCATCAGTGATGGCTCGCTGCTTTGCGCCCTCACCACCCGCTCGGTCGACATCGGCTCGGTCGCCTACCAGATGGCACTCTTCGCCGAAAGGGCCGGACAGGTGCTGACGCCCGAAGTGCGCGAGGAGCTGAAAATGGAGTTGGTGTCGAGCGAGTGAGCGAATCCGCCGAGACGCTCGAGGCCGGAAGGCTGGTACGCCCCTACACGATGACCGGGGGTCGCACTGGTCGCGACCTGCCCCAGATCGCCCTCGAGGCACAAGTGGTCGCGACCCGGGCCGGGCTCGAGAACCGGCACCTCTATCGATTTGAAGCAGCCCGCATCATCGACATGGCTCAGAAGCAGCTGGCCTTGGTCGAACTGGCCGCGCACCTCGATGTCCCGGTGGGCGTCGTGCGGGTCGTGGCCGCTGACCTCGCTCGGCGGGGAGCGATCCTGATCATGGACCCGCCCAGCGGCATGACCACTGGCCTCGACGGCTACCAGTACACAACCCTCCTCCGGAAGGTGCTCGATGGAATCAAGAGCCTCTGACGGACCCCGCCTAACTCCCGTCAAGATCGTCGTCGCCGGCGGATTCGGCGTTGGCAAAACAACCTTTGTCGGAGCCATCTCGGAGATCGAGCCCCTTCGCAGCGAAGCAGTAATGACCCAGGAAAGCGCCGGCATCGATGAGCTGTTCGAGGGCAATACCAAGACCACGACCACGGTCGCCATGGACTTCGGGCGTATCAGCCTGAAGGGCAATCTGGTGCTCTACCTCTTCGGCACCCCGGGCCAGGATCGCTTTCATTTCATGTGGCACGAGCTCTCCAAGGGGGCGATCGGGGCCGTCGTCCTGGTCGACACGCGCCGCCTGGAAGCATGCTTTCCGGCTGTCGACTTCTTCGAAAAGCTGGGTGTTCCCTTCCTGGTGGCCGTCAATACCTTCAACGGTGAGAAGCTCCACTCCTTAGATGAGGTGGCGACCGCCTTGGCGATCAATCCTTCGGTCCCCTTGCTCTACTGCGACGCCCGTCACCGCCTGCAAGTGCAGGGAGCTCTGGTGCAGCTCGTTGAACATGCGTTGACCAGAGCGCTTGAGGGGGCCGCAGCGCCATGAGCCAGTGGCCGGCAGGGCGGGGCGAGGCCACCGACCTGACAGTCATCGATGTCGATTCAATCCACCGTGATCTCGAGGAAACACGGGCGCGGCTGGCCGAGGCGGAGTGGGCGCTGGCTCGACTGGCGTCGTCGGCGGGGCCGATTGAGACCCGGCTACAGGACCTGATTGTTGCCGCTCGCGATGAGGCCGCTCAGATAAAGGCCGAGGCGCGCCAGCAAGCCGAGAGCCTGGTGCGGGAAGCCGAGCGTTTGCGGGCGATGGCCGGGCAAGCGGCAGCCGGGGGCAGTGAGCAGGCCAAGAAGCAAATCGCCCAGAAGGTGAGCGAGATGGTGGCCAACGCCGACCAGCTCCGGATCAACTCCGAGCGTCGGGCGGCGGAGATCATCAGACAGGCTCAAGAGAAGGTGGCGCCGACACAGGCCCGCACCGATGAGCTAGTGCGCCTGATCGCCCGTCAGGAGGCCGAGCTCGGTGAGCTGCATGCGATGGTGAAGGAAGCCCGCCACAAGGCTGACGCAATCATCCGACACGCCCAGGTGGAGGCGGCGGCCCGGGTGGAGGAGCTGAGCGAACGAGCCCGGCAGCGGCTCGAAGCCGCCCGCCTCGAGGCCGATCGAATCGTTGCCGCCGCTCACGAACGCGCCCAGCGGATCAGTCCGACCTAAGAAGCGGCCCGGAGGCCGGGCCGCTTCGATATGGGGTTCAACCCCTGGTTCTATTTGGCTGGGATCGCTCTAATCACCGTCGGGTGGGTTGCTACCGCCGGTGGCCACAAAGCTCACGCAATCACCCTGGTTCTTGAAGACTCCAAAGGTGACCCACCCCCCCTTCTTGCACTGATCCGTGGAGGTGAGGCCCGCGATCAATGTCGTGGTGGTGGTTGGAGCGGTCGTCGTGGTGGTGGTCGCCAGGGTCGTGGTCGGAGCCGCGGTGGTGGTCGTGGCCGGTGCGAGAGTCGTCGTGGTGGGAGCATTGGGACCGCTGGGCAAATTGCGACCGCCGGTGACCACATAACTCACGCAATCACCCTGGTTCTTAAAAACGCCGGCGAAGTCCTGCCAGCCGCCTTGTTTGCAGTCATCGGCATCGTCGAGGCCAGGGATCGTCAGGGCCAGGTTGCTTTCCAGGCCGGGCTGTGAAAGCGCCATCGGCGCAAAGGCGATCAGCGAAATCAGAACCCCCAGGCCAACGACCGCGGCTCGCGATCGACGAATGTTCTCCAGGAGTTGTTTCATGCAACAACCTTTCCCTCGGGATCCCAAGTAGTGGCGGGATCTCTTCCACTCTCCGTGGCCAAGACTAGCCGTCTTGGGGTGGGTGCAAAAAGGGCGTCTAGGCCCATCAAGCTACTCTGGACCGATGCCTCCAGACCCGGGCTCGCGCATACCTGAAAAGCCTGTTCTCGAGGGTCTCGAGGACAAATGGCAGCCTGTATGGGAGGAGCGAGGCTTGTTTCGTTTCGATCGCTCGAAGACCCGGGAGGAGGTCTTTTCGATCGACACGCCGCCACCCACGGTGAGCGGCCGCCTTCACCCGGGCCACATGTTTTCGTTCACCCACACCGACCTCATCGCTCGTTACCAGCGGATGCGGGGCAAGGAGGTCTTTTATCCCATGGGCTGGGACGACAACGGGCTCAACGTCGAGCGTCGGGTGCAGCTGATAACCGGGACCATCGTCGATCCGAGCTTGCCCTACGACCCCGACTTCGTTCCCCCAGCGGAAGCGCCCAAGCGACCGATCCCGATTTCTCGACCTAACTTTCTCGAGCTCTGCGAGAGGGTGGTTCCCGAGCTCGAGGCCGAATACCACCAGCTCTGGTCGCGACTCGGTCTGTCGGTCGACTGGTCGTTCACATATACGACGATCGGAAGCCACGCGACCTATATCTCGCAGATCGCCTTCCTGGATCTGGTCAAAAGAGACCTCGCCTACCGAGCTGCCGCGCCCACCCTCTGGGACGTCGATATGAAGACCGCCGTGGCCCAGGCCGAACTGGAAGATCGGGATGTTCCGTCGGATTATCGGAAGATCGTCTTTCAGGGACCGGAGGGAGAGCCGCTCCTCGTCGATACGACCCGCCCCGAGTTGCTCCCAGCCTGCGTCGCGCTGGTCGCTCATCCAGAGGATGCCCGTTACCAGCACTTGTTCGGAAAGCAGGCGCTAACTCCGCTCTTTGGGGTGAGAGTGCCCATTGTTTCCCACGAGCTGGGCGATCCCGAGAAGGGGACTGGTTTGGCGATGATCTGTACTTTCGGCGATACGACCGACGTCACTTGGTGGCGGGAGCTCGGCTTGCCGCTGCGCGCCATCGTCCAGCGGGACGGGACCATGAGACCCGTCAGCTGGGGTAGTGATGGCTTCGAGAGCGATGATCCCACCACCGCCCAGAAAGCCTATGACGCCATCTCCGGGCGGAGCACCAAACAGGCGCGGGGGTTGCTGATCGAGCTGCTTGAAGGCGCCGGAAAACTGGTCGGGGAGTCGCGGCCCATCACACACGCAGTCAAATTCTGGGAGAACGGCGTTCGGCCTTTGGAAATCGTCACCTCCAATCAATGGTTCATCCGCTACCCCGACCGCGAACAGATGCTCAAGCGGGGCAAGGAACTCAACTGGTACCCCGACTACATGCAGGTGAGGTACGAGAACTGGGTCAACGGGCTGCTGGGGGATTGGAACATCACCCGCCAACGATTTTTCGGAGTGCCCTTCCCGGTCTGGTATCCGATCGATGTCGCAGGGGAGGTGGATTTCCTCTCCCCGATCTTGGCCACCGAGGACATGATTCCAGTCGATCCCACCACCACCTCCCCGCCTGGGTTCGAGGAGTCGGACCGTGACCAGCCGAATGGATTTGCCGCCGATCCCGACGTGATGGACACCTGGGCCACGTCTTCGCTCTCACCGCAGATCGTGTGCGGGTGGAACACCGACCCCGATCTCTTTGCCCGCACCTTTCCTATGGATATGCGGCCGCAGTCGCACGACATTATCCGCACTTGGCTCTTCAGCACCGTGGTCCGCGCTCACTACGAGTTCGACTCTCTGCCCTGGGCCAATGCTGCGATCTCGGGGTTTGTGGTCGATCCCGATCGAAAGAAGCTTTCCAAGTCCGCCGCTAACGCCGCCGACGATCCGATGACGATGCTGAGGACCTACGGAGTGGACGGGGTTCGGTACTGGGCGGCGCAAGGAAGGCCCGGAGTCGACATGGTCTTTGACGAGGGCCAGCTCAAAATCGGCCGCCGTCTCGCCACCAAACTGTTGAACGCCTCCAAGTTCGCCCTCACGCTCAGTGAGGGAGCGAAAGGTCAGCCCACTGTTCTGCTTGATCGAGCGTTGCTAGCCGGTCTGGCGGATCTGGTGGAGGAGGCGACATCGTCATTCGACCGCTTCGACTACGCCCGGGCGATCGAACGAACCGAAGCCTTTTTCTGGCCCTTCTGCGACGACTACGTCGAGCTTGTTAAGGGGCGGGCTTATGGCGCCGAGGGCGACGAAGGGACGGAGTCGGCCCGGGCCACCCTGGCCATCGCCATCAAAACCATCGTCCAGCTCTTCGCCCCCTTTCTCCCCTACGTCACCGAGGAAGTGTGGTCGTGGTTCGAGGAGGGGAGCGTGCATCGCTCTACTTGGCCGTCTGCCACCGACATCCGCAGCTGGACGAGTGAGACCGACGACGTCGGGCTGCTTTTGACGGCCGGTCAGGTGCTGTCAGCGATCCGCAAGGTCAAGACCGCCGCCCAGGTCTCGATGAAGGCGGAAGTTGGAACTGTCCATATCGTCGGCCCGAATGCGGTTCGCGCCGGGCTGGAGGCTGTCGAAGGCGACTTGCGAAATGCCGGTGTGATTAGCGGCCCCATCACCTTCGGCGCCGGCGATGAGTTGCTGGTCGAGGCCGTCCTCGTCTAGGCCAGTTCGGAGGGGCCAAGCCCGTCCGACAACCTTCGGGTTGAAGAAAATTTGGTCACACACGCCCGCTTTTCGGCAAATTTGGTTGCTGGCGACCGGTACTCGTTCGTCAGCTACCGAATTTCCCAGAAAGCGTGCGTCAGCTACCGAATTTGGCCGGCGCCGGACCCGCAAGGAGTCCTTAGGTGACAGCCTCGTTGCGGGCGGCCTCGAGCTTGGCAGTGCTGAGCCGGCCCAGTGCGTAAATCGAAAGACCGGCTTGGATTACTCCGGCCACGATGAAAGGCGACCGCAACCCGGTGGGGCGGTCGGTGATAGTTGTCACCGATTCGGCCAAGAGACCTCCGAGGAATGCCCCAATCGGCATCATCCCCCAGCCGAAGAAGCGGTAGACGCTGTTGACCCGGCCCAGCAAACGGTCGGGAATGATCGTTTGCCGGAGGGAAACGGTCACCACGTTCCACATGACGGCTCCCAGTGACGTGATGGCGAACATGACCCAGACCAGTACCGCCGAAGATGTGAGCCCGATACCGATAGAGGTCAACGCACCCGTGATCAACGTGAACTGGAGGGTCGCTCCCGAACCGAGCCGCTCGGAGAAGCGGGAGGCCACCAAGCTCCCGATGACCCCGCCGGCGGCACCAGCGGTCAGGAGGAGCCCGAACTCAGATGCTCCCAGCTCGAGGATCTCCTGTCCAAACAGAACGAAGACGGCCAGGGTGGCGCTGCCCAACGCATTGAGGATTCCGAGTATCACTGCTAGACGACGCAGGAGCGGGTGTCGCCACAGCCAGCGGAAGCCCTCTTTGAGGTCGGTCCCAAAGCCGGATCGAGGTGCGCCCACTTCTCCGGTAACGGCCCGGAAGTTTCCCTTGAGCAAAAAGAGGATGGCGGCCGACACGGCGAACGTCGTGGCGTCCACGACGAAAGGCAGTGCAAAGGCGATGGCGAGGAGAACGCCCGCCAACGGCGGTCCCACGAATGAGTTCATGACCATCTCCGCACCCCAGAGCCGACCATTGGCCCGTTCCAACTGGCTCTTGTCGACCACCGACGGCATCAACGTCTGACCGGCGTTATCTCGCAAGACTTCCGCCATCCCCAAGAGCAGGGCCGAAACGTAAATGGTGGTGAGCAGCAGGGTGGGATTGGCAATGGCGGGGAGTGCTCCACCTTCCAGTTGTTCAGGACCGGGAAGGAGGTCCTGATGGGCAAGCACGATCAGTGCCACGCCGAAGGTGATTACTGCCCGTAGGGAATCCATCGTGACCACGAGCCTTTTCCGATCAACGCGATCGGTGATCACGCCCGCGGGAAGAGTGAATACGAGCCACGGAATCCTCGTGGCAACCCCGACCAGGGCAATGTGGAACGGGTTGCGTGTGACCGCGGAGGCCAACCATGGATACGCCACGAGCGCGACCCCATCACCGAAGTTGGAGATGACGCTGGCCGTCCAGAGTTTCCAGTAGTTGGAGCCCAGATTGCGCGCAGCCGACGTGGAGGTAGTCACGGCGTTGGCAATAATGCCAGATGGCCACGATCCGACCCGCGGTTCTCACCGATGTCGAGAGGATCGGTGAAATTCATATCCGTTCTTGGCAAAAGGCCTACCAGGGAATCCTTCCCGCCGATTTTCTGGCGTCGCTCTCGGTTGAGGCGAGGGTGGAATGGTGGCGGAGCGAGCTGACGTCGATGGGAGAGCAGGATCTCGCCCTGGTCATCGAGAACGGATCGTCGGTCACCGGGTTCGCTCGCCTGGGTTCCAGCGCCGACCGCAACCACGCCGAGGTCCAGGCGATCTATCTCGATCCCGATCACTGGCGAAAGGGCTGGGGCCGGTTGTTGCTGGGGGCGGCCGAAGCCTCGTTGGCCGGCCTCGGCTGGAGGGATGCGATCCTCTGGGTCTTGGAGAAGAACGGGCCGGCCAGGCGCTTTTACGAGGCATTGGGCTGGGAAGCGGAGCCCCGCCGAGCTTTGCTGAACATCGGCGGTGCCGACGTGCAAGAGCTGCGCTATCGCAAGGCCCTTTGATGCAGAAAGTCAGGGTGTGGGAACCATCGGAGCCAGTGCTGGCGGGAGAATGGCAACGGCGCCTGGCCGAGTCGGACGCCGAGATCGTTGCAGTTCTCGAACCCGATCAGGACGAGGCACTTCCGGCTCTAGTCCTCCAACTCGGCGATGCCAGCCTGATTTCTGCCTACTCCCCGGTGACCGACGCCCTCAAGGTGGTGGTCGACGGGTTGGTGGTCGACTCGCTCGACCGCGACGACGTCGTCGAACTGCGCCCGCCATTTGCGTTCCGAGTCAAGTCGGCGTTGCCGGTAATCGAAGCCCTCGACCCAGGCCAGCGCGTCGACCTCCTCGAAGCCCTGGCGGCCTCCATCCAACCGGTGGTCTTTCGGCCCTAGCGATCGGTGCGGCGACGATGCTTGATCGCCCACACGGCGGCCACGGTGGCGGCGCCGGCGGCAACCGCGGCGCCCGAGACCACCGGGCTCGGCCGGGGAATTCGCAGGGCCACGGGCTTTTCGAACTCAAGGATCTCCCACTCGCGTTCGTGGGCTATCGCTCGTAACTCCTTGTCGGGGTTGACGGCGACCGGGTGACCTACCGCCTCCAACATCGGGAGATCGGTGACCGAATCCGAATAGGCAAATGAATCGGGCAGGGAGATGGCTTCCCTCATCGCCATTTCGCGCATCGCTTCGGCCTTGCCCGGGCCGTAGGCGTGAAACTCGATGTTGCCGGTGAACCGTCCGCTCTCATCGATTTCCGGACGGGTGGCGATCACGTTGTCAAGACCCAGGTGATGACACAAGGGCTCGACGATCTCGATCGGGGAGGAAGAGATCACCACCACCTGGCGGTCGGCCTTCTGATGCTGTTCGATGATCGAGAGGGCCTCGGCGAAGACCAGGGGCTCCACCACCTCGGCGACGGTCTCGGCCACTAATCGTTCTATCTCGGCTTTGTCCCACCCCTTGGTCAACTGGCTGAGCTCGGCTCGCATTCTTTCCAGTTGCGAGTGGTCCGCCCCGAACATCTGGTAATAGGTCTGGGCGATCCCCGCCTTGAGCAAGGCGCGGCGGTTTAGCAGACCGGCGCGGAAGAGCGGGCGCGAGAACGCCAAGGTCGACGATCGGGCGATGATCGTCTTGTCGAGATCGAAGAAAGCAGCTGACCCTGCCATACCTGGAATTTTACGGAAACCCTCATTAATGACACCCCGGAGGTCGCTTGACAAGAGGTAGTTCGAACGCTTTTTGCTCCGTACCTTCGGATCGTGGCGCACATCCTCGGGGTCAGGACGGAGATCGATTCGGTGCTCTCGGTGCTGGCGCCACTTGGCCTGGCGGCAGCGGCCGACCCACCGTCGCTTCTCATCGATCTCGATCCAAGCGGCCCTGCATACCCAAGCCGGAGATCTCTCGCTGACCTGGTGTCAGACGGGCCCACCCGGGCGGAGTTGACGCCGGGATCGACTGGCATGGCCGTCCTTCGGAACGGCGGCATTGAATGGAGGGAGGCGGTCGAGTCCGTTCACCGTCTGGCCACATCGTGGTCGTCAATCACCCTCAGGGTTGGCCTTGACGACACCGGACTTCCCTGGCCCGTCATACCCGTGGTCCCGCTGCTCCCCGGGTTTCTCACCATCGATGACGGACGCCCGGCGGTCTGGCAGACGAGCGAGCGCGGCCAGGTCGCACCTGGGCCAGGTCCCCTGTTGCCGCCCCTCGGTCGCAGAGTCGTGCACCAGTGCTTGGAGGCGCGCTCGATCCCCCGTGGTCGTTGGGTCCGGGGGTGGCGTCAAGTTTGGGAGCTGCCGTGGCCCTGACCGATCACAGCCTGGCGGCGAGGCTGACGGGAGCACTTATCGATTCAGACGCCCCCTTGGAGCGGCACCAGTTGCAGCGGGCCGTCCGTCGCCTGGCGGCGGTGGAGGCGCCCCTGGCGGCTGAAAGCCTGCTCGAGGAGGTCGTAGACGGACTGATCGGGCTCGGCCCACTCGAAGTGTTGCTCCGTGACCCGGAGGTGAGCGACGTTCTGGTCAACGGACCTCACGAAATCTTCATCGAACGGGAAGGCGCCCTCTCCAGAGTCGATCTCGGCTTCCCCGACGATGCAGCCGTCATCGCGGCGGTGGAGAGGGTGATAGCTCCGCTCGGGCTGAGACTCGATCGCGCTTCTCCGATGGTCGATGCCCGGCTTGCCGACGGCAGCCGACTGCACGCAGTGATTCCACCTGCCGCGGTGGATCATCCCGTGGTAGCCGTCCGCCGGTTCGTCCGTTCCATCGATTCCCTGGACGACTTGGTGACGCGGGGAACGATCACCGCCGCGCAAGTCGGGCTCTTGCGGCGCCTCGTCGAAGAGCGGGGCAATCTGATCGTCAGTGGTGGCACGGGTGCGGGCAAAACCACGCTCCTCAATCTTCTCGGTGCGGAGGTCGCTATCGGCGAGCGAATCGTGACCATCGAGGATGCAGCCGAGCTCGCTTTCGGTGGTCACGTGCTTCGTCTCGAGGCCCGCCCACCGAATTCGGAAGGAAAGGGAGCCATTTCGCTCCGGACGTTGCTGCGTTCGGCGCTGCGACTCCGACCGGATCGCATCGTGGTGGGCGAGGTCCGCGGCGCCGAGGCATTGGACATGATCGGGGCGCTCAATACCGGTCACGACGGGTCGATGGCGACGGTTCATGCCAACAGCCCCGAGGAAGCGATGTGGCGCTTGGAGACGCTGGCGCTGTCGGGGGAGGATCGGGTTGGGGAGAAGGCGGTTCGCCGACAGCTTTGGGCGGCCATCGACTGGGTGCTCCAACTCGAGCGGCGCCAGGGTTCCCGGAGGTTGGTTTCGATGGGAGAGGTGATGAACGAAAGTATCGAGGTGGTGCGGTGTTGACGGGTGTGATCCTCGCCCTGGGTCTCTGCGGCCGGCTCTCGGCGGCCCACACCTTTCTGCTGGCCGTGACTTGGTCGAGCCCCGAAGTGGCGGTTGGTCCATTGGCTGTGGCTCTCGGCCTGGTTCTTCGCGATAAGGGGCGATCGACTCGGTCGGCACTAATGGCCGGTTGGCTACGGACCGCCGCAGGCGAACTCCGAGCTGGAAGTTCTCTTCGATCAGCAATTGCCGGTGCAGTTGACGCGTATCCCGATCTGGGGCTCGAACGGATCGGACGGCTGGCGTACGCCGGGCGCCCTCTCTCCGAAATGAGCGCAGCCTTGGCCGAGTGCCAGGGGATGGAGGCAATAGCGGCGGTAGTGGCGGTGGCGGGGTCGACTGGGGGGTCGGTAGTCAACGTGCTCGAGACCCTGGCGACGGAAGCGGCGGACGAAGCGACGCTGCAGCGAGAGAAGCGATCCTTGACGGCGGCCGCTCGCTGGTCGATCGGCTTGGTGGGCGGCTTTCCGCTGGCGGTCCTGGCGGTCCAGGTCATTCGGGGGGAGCTGGGTTCGATGCTGCGGGCCGGAACGGTGCCGGCGGCGATGGTTGTCATTGGAGTGTCTCTCCTGACCCTCGGCTTGGTGACGGTGGGTGTGCTTTTGAGAAGGGTCCATGCGCTTTGAGGCGGTTCCTCGCTCAGGCGATCACCAGGTGGCCGGTATCAGCCGCACTCGGAGCGGTGCTCATGATCCATCGACCTCTGGCCCTGGCCTTGGCCATCGGTTGTTTCAGCGGTCGCTATCTCTGGCGGAAACGCTCCGCCAGCCAGAGTCGCCTGCGGGCGGCACCCGCCCAGCAGGCGCTGTTGGCGCGCATCGTGCTGGTCGGGCTCACGGCTGGTCTGCCTCTCGTCTCGGCCTTGGACCTCGCACGGGGATTCGTGCGAGGAGATGTAGCCATGGAAACGGCCGCGGTCATCCGTCGGTCCCGCCGCCAGGGAACAGCTCTCGCCATGGCGGGATCGGGTCCCCTCACCCGCCCGCTGCTGTCGCGTTTGGCGATGGCGACAGCATCTGGTGCACCGGTGGCCGAGGCAGTGGCAGATCATCTTTCCGAGATGCGTCAGCTTCGGCGCACGGCGGCGCTGGAGCGGGTGCGACGGCTGCCGGTAACGCTGATGATCCCCCTGGGCATCCTGATCCTCCCCGGATTCGTCGTCCTTTTCGTGGGACCGATCCTGTTTCGCTCTTTCGGCAGCCTCGTCGGTGCTTTGCCGTGACATTGCTTCCCCCCGTCCCGGCCGGTCGTCGGGAGCAAGTGAAAGGAGCCAGTGATGCTGGCAATCTGGCGGTGGTTAGGACCAGCCCGGGGCGACGAGCGCGGGCAGGGAACAGTCGAGTACTTCCTGGTCATCTTGGCGGCAACGGCCCTCGCAGTCATCCTCTTCAAGTGGGTGCAGTCGAGCGGCGGTACCTCGATCATCAGCACGATCCTGGGCAAGGTCGTGGGTTGGGTAGCTGGTCAGTTCTGAGTGCCGAGCGGGGAGGGGTGGCGATGGAGATGGCAGTCACCATTCCGACCCTCATTCTGGTTCTGCTGGCGATCCTCGAGGTGGTCGTCGTGGCGCGCATCCAGCTGGAGTTGGTGGCCGCGGCCCGAGAAGGCGTACGGGTCGCGGCCACGGCTCCAGCCCCGGAGGCGGCCGTGGCGGCCGCCACCGCCGCCATGTCGCCTCAGCTAGCCCAGCGAGCGAAGATCTCGGTGGTGCGACCTTCCGTGGTGGGAAGACAGGCCATCGTCACCGTCAGCCTGCAACACCGGCTGACGACTCCAATCATGAGATGGGCGACGGTCAACCTTCATGGGCGGGCCGTGATGAGGGTCGAAAAGTGAAACCGATCGGAGAGCGAGGGTCGGCGACGGTCCTGGCCCTCGCTCTCGTTTTCTTTGTCATCGCCATCGGGCTGGCGGTGTTGGCTGCAGTGCAACTCGTAACGGCCCGGGTCCGAGCCGTCACCGCCGCCGATGCGGCCGCCCTCGCGGCCGCCCCCGCCACCTTCCCAGCGCTCTCGGCTGGCGAGACTCCATCGGCGTTGGCTGCCGAAATGGCCGCGGCCAACGGGGCCCGTTTGCTTCGGTGCCTATGTCCGGTGGTGAAGTCGTTCGATCCCCGTGACGTCGAAGTTGAAGTCGCCGTGGCGACTCGTGTAGCCATCGTCGGGGAAGTGGAGGTCCGGGCCGCTAGTCGAGCCGAATACGTGCCCTAAGCAGGTTGCAACCGTGGTTTATGCGCAGTGATCAGGGGGCACGGACTTCATATGAGAAAGCTCATTGTTCAACAATTCACAAGCATCGACGGACAGGCGGCCGATCCCAATGGGACCACCGATTTCATCTCCGAGTACGCCGCCAAGCATGACCAAGGCTTCGAGCGAGATGCCATGGACTTCATGGACACGGTCGACACGATGGTGCTGGGGCGCAAAACCTATGAGCTATTCGTCAGGTACTGGCCCAATGCTTCTGGCGATGATGCCGAGTTTGGGAAGAAGCTCAACGCTCTGAGGAAATTCGTCGTTTCGTCGACCCTCAAAGAGGCACCGTGGGGGGAGTGGGAAGGGGCCACAATCATCAAGGAGAAACCCGAGGAGAAGATCCGTGCCCTCAAGCAAGAGGACGGAAAGGACATTGTTATCTGGGGGAGCATCGCGCTCGCCACCGCCATGATGGGCGCGGGCCTGGTAGATGAGTTACAGCTGCGAACGATTCCCGTGGTTCTGGGAGTCGGGCGGGCGTTGTTCGACGAGGATCTTGATTCACGACAGCTGAACCTGCGCAGAGCTACGCCTTATAACGAGGGGTTGGTGCTGCTGCAATACGAGGCGACCCCCGCGTAGCTAAACCTCCGAACGGATTCCGCTCCGTATAGTCGGATGACAATGAGAGAAGCCTTTTTTGCGCTGAGCACCGACTGGAAAGAGGGGATCAACTGGGCCAACGTCAGGGAGTGGCGCCTCCGGCGGGCTCACGAGGCGATGGAGCGGCATGGGCTCGGCGCCTTGCTCTTGTTCTACGACGAGAACATGCGGTACGTCTCCTCGACGCTGACTCCGGGTTGGAACCGACTCAAACCGGGACTGCGCTACGTGGTGTTGGCCAAGGGCAAGAAGCCGATCGTGTACGAGCAGGGCGACATCGGCTTTCACCTTGAGGAGCACAACCCATGGATCCCCAAGGAGAACATCCGTTATTCCTACGCGTGGATCAAGGGAGCGGTCGGGCCGGCAGCCGAACAACAGGTGACGAAATTCGTCAACTCTCTGATGAGGGACCTCGAGGAAGCCGGGGTCGGTAAGGAGCCGCTGGGCGTCGACTTCATCGACATCAACCTGATCAAGCAATTCGAAGCGAGAGGCATCACCTGGACCGACGGCATGTCACCGATGATGGAGGCGCGGGCGATCAAGAGCCCAGATGAGATCAAGGCTTTCTCGATCGTTGGTGCCATTTGCGACTACGTCCACTACGAGATCACCAACTTCATCAAGCCCGGTCTCAGCGAGAACGAGGTGGCAGCCTTCGGGTTCGAGAAGCTGTACTCGCTACCTGGAATGGAAGACGTCGAGGACGTCATCGTCTCCTCCGGCCCCAATGCGTGGCCCAATTGGCGCAACTTCTCCGACCGGATGATCCGGCCCGGCGAACTGGTCATCGTCGACCTCGCCGCCCTTACCTGGAACGGCTTCAAGTCCTGTGTCTACCGCACCTATTGCGTCGGGGGAGAGCCGAGCGACGAGCACAAGCAGACCTACGACTTGGCTCACAAGTGGCTCTGGGACTCGATCGAGGCAACCGGGCCGGGTGTCACCACCGCCGATGTCGCCTCCAAGTGGCCTTCGGCAAAGGAGGTATGGGGCTACGAAGAGGAGGACCAAGCGGCGGCGAACTTCTGGGGCCACGGCCTCGGCCTCGCCCAATACGATCCCCCGGTGATCTCCCGGATCTGGTCGCTTGACCACCCGGTGGAGATCCAACCCGGGATGACTTTCGCCCTGGAGACTCAGCACGGCAAGCTCCATGATCACGGTGTTCGGCTCGAGGAGATGCTCTACGTCACCGACACCGGGATCGAGATGGTGTCGAGCTATGCCAGCCACGAGATCATCACCGTCAAATGATCCGAGGTTGATCACCAGTCTCGACGAACCCTCGGCCGTCGATCCCGAACGAGTCGGCGCCAAGGCAGCGACGTTGGCCGCCGCCCGCCATGATGGACTTCCGGTCCTCCCCGGGTTCGTCGTGGAGTCGTCCGCATCTCGACACCACCTGCAGCTCGGAGCATCGGTCCTGCCGGTGCGAGGTTCGGGTGGCGCCCGGCTGGCGGTGAGCTCGGAGCCCCTCGACGCCGCGGATCGAATCGTGGAGGCTGGGAGGGAGCTGTCGGCCACCCTGGCGGTCCGCTCCTCCAGTCCCCTCGAGTCGAGCGGGTACTGGGCCGGGGCCTTCACCTCTTATATAGGCATCACTCCCGAGGAGCTGCCCAAGGCGGTCGCCGGCTGCTGGGCCTCCGCCTTCTCCGTCGACGCCCTCGCCCGCCAGACCCACATTGGAATCGAACCCGGCACTGTGCCGATGGCGGTTCTGGTGCAGCCCGCGATCGATTTTGAGGTGGGGGGAGTCGCCGAGGTGTCCGCTGATGGGAGCCTTCGGGTTGAGGCATTGGCGGGATCTCCGGCTGGGTTGCTCCAGGGATGGGATCGGGGAGTGGTCGCCACCAAGGGGGAGCGATGGGAGGGAGTCGAGGCCATCGCTCTCATCGGGGCCGAGACACTCAACGAGCTCGGGAAGATGCTCGAAATCGCCTGCGCGCGATATGGCTATGACCGCTGCGAATGGGGCGTCGCCTCTTCGTTATGGATCCTTCAGCTACAGAAGATGGAAAAACGCGAACCAAGCGCCTGGGAGTCCACGCAGCTCGCGGCAATCGTTGCCCAGGGAGATCGACACCAGGGCATGCCCGTGGCGGCCGGGATCGGTATCGGCCCCCGGCATCATGTCGATGGAGCAGACCCGCAGGCGCCGCCAGTGGGCGCGGTGGTCACCGCCTCGTCGGCCCCACCGAGCTTGTCTCAACTGATCTGGGCCGCCGCCGGCCTCGTCACCGACCGCGGCAGCCCGGCCGCTCATGTGTTCGAGGCGGCGAGGTCGCTTGGTGTGCCGGCGGTGTGCGGTGTAGATCTCGGACCCGATGCCGATCAGATCGTCGCCGTCGACGGTTACTCGGGCGTGGTGGCAACTCTTCCCGCTCAGCCGATCCCGTAGAGCCGGGCGGCGTTGCCCCCGGAAATGGCGGCCCGGTCGTCATCGCTGAGACCCTCGGTGGCCGCAACCAAACCCAGGGGATCGGTCTCGCTCATGTCGAAGGGATAGTCAGTGCCGAGGAGGACGTGGTCGGCTGCCACCACGTCGACCAGGTGGCGCAGATAGAGCGGCTGGAAGACGACGGTATCGAAGAAGAGCATCCGCATGTAATGACTGGGTGGTCGCTCCGGGATGCGGGTCCTGGTCTCGGGGCGCACCTCCCAGGTGTGGTCGGCCCGGGACGCGTAGAAGGGCAGATAACCACCCCCGTGGAGCAAGACCAGCTTGATCCCCGGATGCTCCTCGAATAGCCCGCTGAAGATCAGCCGGGTGGCGGCCACCATCGTCTCCAACGGATTGCCGATGCAATTGACCAGGAAATAGTCCCCGAGGCGCTGGCTTTCCGGATATCCATTCGGGTGGAGGATGACCGGGATGCTCTTGGCCTCCACCGCCGCCCAGAACGGTCGGAAGCGGGGCTCGTCGAGGTTGGCGCCGTCGACCGTCCCTCCGATTTGGAGTCCCTTGAACCCGAGCTGGTCGACCGCTCGGTCCATCTCGGCGATTGCCAGGTCGATGTCCTGCAGAGGCACGGTCGCCCCTAAGGCGACGAACCGGTCCGGGTAACTGGCCACCGCCGCCGCCAGATTGTCGTTCTGGACCCGGGCCGACTCCGCCCCGATGCGTGCCGGCGCCCAGTAGAAGTACTCGGAAACGAAGGTGGAAAGGCCCTGGAGGTCGATGCCCATCCGGTCCATTGCCGCGAGCCGCACCGCCGGGTCAGTGAGAGCGGGAAGGATGCCGCCCACCATGGTGACGTTGTGGGCCACCGAGTCGGCGCCCATAAAATAGTCGTAGGGCTCGTGCTCGGGGCGGCGATGGGGCTCGACCGCCGTCCTGCTCGCCGGAGTGGCGAGATGGCTGTGGATGTCGATGGTGGTCATGGGCTCGAGCGGTGTGGGCACGTTAACGATGGTTATCGTCGGCTCCCTGGTCGGGAGATTGCATTGAGAGTCGGCTTCATTGGACTCGGTGACATGGGTCAGGGGATCGTCCCCCGGTTGCTCGCTGCCGGCCACGAGGTCACCGGCTGGAACCGCACCGAGCCCAAGGCCCGCCCTCTGTTGGAACAGGGGATGACCTGGGCCGGCACACCCCGGGAAGTGGCGGCCGCATCCGAAGTGGTCTTCTCGATCGTCACCGACGGAGCGGCGGTGCGCGCAGTGGCGCTCGGGGACGATGGAGTGATCGCTGGCCTCAACTCGAGCTCGGTCTACCTCGACATGAGCACGATCGACCCGGAGGTGAGCCGGTCGATCAGCCGGGAGTTCGCGGCTGCCGGCTTGATCATGCTCGACGCCCCCATCTCGGGGAGCCCCGTCACTCTGGCCCAGGGCAGCGCCTCGACCATGGTCGGGGGCGACCGCGCCGCCTTCGAGCGGGTGGAGCCGCTGCTCTACGACATCGGCTCCAAGGTGAGCTACATCGGTGGGCCCGGAACCGCGGTCCAGATGAAGGTGGCGGTCAACCTCACCCTGATCGTGGAGATGGTCGCCTTCTGCGAGTCGGTAGCACTGGCGGAGAGGGGTGGTGTCGCCCGCGAGGTCGCCGTCGACGCCATGTTGAAAAGCGTCGTGGCCTCGCCGGTGATGGGGTATCGGGGTCCCTTCATATTGGAGGGCGGGATGCCGGAGAAGCCGCTGGCCGATGTGACCCTGCAGCAGAAGGACATGATCCTTGCTCTGGAGGTGGCCCGGCGGCAGGGCTCGCCGGCACCGCTGGCGGCCGTGGCCAACGAGCTGCTCAACGCTTGCCGCGGTCGTGGCATCGACCACCGCGACTTCGTCACGGTCTTTGACGTCTACCACCTGCTCAGCGGGATGTCGTGATGGAGCCCTACCGCACCCGGCTCGAGGACGTTCCCCTGGTGAGCGGGCTTCGTCGGGACGAAGGCTGGGTAGACATGCAAGTCCAGTTCCTGGTGGACAAGCACGCCGCCGGCTCCGACGATTTTCTGCTCGGCTGGACCGTGCTGCCACCGCGAGCACGGCACGAACGCCATCGCCACCAACGAGCCGACGAGTTTTTCGTTGTCCTCCAGGGGGCGGGCATGGTGTACACGGACGCCGGTCGAGAGCGGGCGGAGAAGGGGGATGTGGTCTTCACCCCGCGGGGTCACTGGCACGGTTTTGACAACACCGGCTCTGAGGATGTTGTCCTGGTCTGGGGCTGGAGTGGGGCCGGGTCGCTCGAGGACGCCGGTTACGAAGCGGAAACCATGTGACGGTCTGGGACGACGCCTCCGTGCTGGAAGGCACCCGACGGATGCTGGATCGACGTGCGCGCCTCATCGAGGATGGTGAGCGTATGATCGGCTGGAAGCTTGCCTTCGGAGCTCCCGAGCGGCTTCGACAATTCGGGCTCACCGGTCCGCTGGTCGGGTTCCTGGCGGAATCGAACGCAAAGTCGTCGGGGGCGGCGGTGTCCTGTCAAGGCTGGGTCCACCCGGTGGCCGAGCCCGAGATCGCCGTCTACCTGGGAAAGGACGTCGACGAGCCGGACCGAGTGGCGGAGTCGATCTCGGGTCTGGGGGCGGCGATCGAACTGGCTGACGTCGACCCCCCACCGGAGGACCTCGGAGCTGTCCTCGAAGGCAACATCTTCCATCGAGCGGTGATCCTCGATCAGCCTGCCCATTCGCGTGCCGGTGGCAGCGTTGCCGGGATGCGAGCCCGGATCGCAAACAACGGAACCGAGATCGCCGACACCGCGGATCTCGAGGCATTGACCGGCAACCTGGTCTCCATCCTCGGCCATACCTCACGGCTGCTGCAATCGGCAGGCGCCCGGCTCCGAGCGGGGGAGGTGGTAATCGCGGGCTCGATCGTTCCGCCGATTCCGGTGCGACCAGGAGACGAGATCACATTCGAACTCGTCCCGCTGTCCCCGATCTCGGTGACCGTTTAGAAACCCAGCGCGGGGTGGGTTGAGGTCGTCGCATCCCAGGCGGGTGCGCCGGTCTCGCTGATGTGGGGCCGATCGGCGGCGGTGACCCAGAATCCGACCAACGACGCCGGGATCTCGGGATGCGGGTTGAATGCCCGATGGACCACCCCGATCGGTTCGGTGTAGACGTCGCCCGCCGAGTAGTGCTCGCTCCGTCCGTCGTACTGGAGAGAGATGAGGCCGCGCAGCAGGACGAAGTAGACGACACCGTTGTGGATGTGCCAGGTCGCGGTCCCTCTTGGGTTGAGCTCCGAGAGCTGGATGTTGATCCGTGACTCTGGGTCGCGGGGGAGGCGGGTTTCGATTTCATCGAGGAGAACCTGACGTACGTGGTTGTCGCCCTCAGGTACCAGCCCGGTGGTTTGGAGCGCGAGTGTGGCGGGGTCGACGGTGAATCCGGTCATGTCATGCTCCTCCTAGAGCCTCGGACGCTTACGTGGCCCAGATCAGGTGATCGTTGCAGACTCCCTGCTCGGTGGCCGTGACACGCCTCTGGCCCCTCGGGCCTCCGAGGCCCGAGCCCTGACATACTGAAGATGTGCGGATCCGAACCGCCTTGGCCCTCGCTCTCGCGGTTGTCTCCTGCTTCGGAGACCCGCCACCGGATGCCGAGGATCTGCCGCTCGAGATCGTGGTGCACCCCGACGAGTGTCTGATCAACTACCCCCAAGTCGGTCCCGGCATCCATGAGGTGACGGTCATTTTCGAGGGCACCATCGGTTCGGTGCGCATCGTCGGGGAAGGCGAAACCGTGTTCGCGAATGACACCAGGACCAGTGGTAGCGCCGAGCTCGTCGTGGGCGATTATCAGGTTGTGTGCGAGGCCAACGGTGTCACCAGGCAGATTGCGCTGTCCGTACGCGAGGGCCTTCCGCCCGGCGGAGGCTGAACGACGCTCCCGACGACGTTCCGTTCAACCGCAGGGTTTTCCAAAATCTCTGTCGCGATCCCAGCGGGTACATTGCGAGGGAGTTTCAGCGAGAGATGGAGGCGGCGTCGATGAAGGCCGAAGTGATATCTGAGACCGCCAAGCTGTGGGAGGCCGAACCGGACAAGGCCAGGGGAACGCCCACGGTGAGGGCGCGTTCGGAGGGCGCTCTCGCAGTGATGGAGGCCGGAACATTCTCCTGGCAGGCCGACCTTCCGTCCCCCCTCGGTGGGTCGAACCAGGCCCCCAGCCCCACGGCCCTCCTGCTGAGCGCTCTGGCAGGCTGTGCGGTGGTGTTCATCCGCGACACCCTTGGTCCCCAGCTGGGCGTGAGCATCGAGAGCGTCGAGGCGACTGCCTCATGTGAAGCCGACAGCCGGGGGCTGCTGGGCATGGAGGGGGCCGAACCCGACCTAGGGAACATCGGAATCGATATCCGAGTGGTTTCTCCGGATGGCGAGGACGGGGTCAACCGGGTTATGGCCGCCTGGCAGGAGCGCTGCCCGATCTACCTATCCCTCATCAAGCCGATGGTCGTGAGGGTCGACTACGGCCTGGGGAACGCCTAGGGAGAAGGCAGTCGCGGGGCGAGCTGAGGTCAACCTGAGGTGGCGGTCGTCAACGCTGTCCCATCGGAGATTGAAGGGGGACTGAACGATCCGGGAAGACCCGCTCGCGCCTTGATAGCCGGGTAGCTTCGGAGGCGATGAGTTATCCGACGGCCACGGCCGCGGCACGGGCCGGGGTGAACAAGGATTCATTGAGTCGTTACCGCGACCTGGGTCTCGTCGGCACGAAGGGCGAGGATGTTTACTCCGACGTAGACATCCGTCGCATGCAGGTCTTCCAGATGTTGGAGGATGCGGGTATCCCGATCGAGGCGGTGGCCACGATGGCCGCCGAGGGTCATATGTCGCTGGACTTCATCGAGTCCGCTGGCCGGTTCGTCTTCGTACCGCTCAGTGACCGCACTTTCGGCGAGGTCAGCGCAGAATCCGGTATACCGGTGGAGACCCTGAGCGTGATCCGCGAGGCGCTTGGCGGCGGTTCCCCCCGGCCAGAGGATCGAATGGGGGAAGAAGAGTTGGCAATTGTGCCTCTGGTTGAGTTCCAGGTGTCGCTGGGGTTCCGTTCTCGGGCGATAGAACAGGCGCTTCGGGTGTATGGAGAAAGCCTGCGTCGCATGGCAGAGACAGAGGCGGAGTGGTTCAGGAGCGAGATAGTTGAACCGATGCTCGCCCGGGGTCAAACCGAGGACGATGTCGGTCGTCTCAGTGGGGAGATGTCACCTGTTCTCTCCGAGCTCTCGAACCAAGCGGTGTTAGCGATCTATCACCGACAGCAGAGACATGCCTGGTCGGTGAACATCATCGATGGGATCGCCATGAGCCTGGAGCGGGCTGGGCTCCGTCCACGGGACGAGAGGATCCCTGCGATGTGCTTCCTCGATATCACCGGGTACACCCGGCTCACTCAAGAGCAGGGAGACCTCGCCGCCGCCGACCTTGCCGGGGAGGTCCGACGGGTCGTGGAGCGGAGGGCGGTGGCGCACGGAGGCCGGGCAGTCAAGTGGCTGGGAGATGGGGTGATGCTGCAATTCCCCGACCCGGGATCAGCCGTTGAGTCGGCAGTCAAGATGGTGGCGGCGTTAAGAGAGGCGGGCATGCCTCTGGCCCACGTGGGTGTCCACGCCGGCCCAGTGATCTTCCGTGAGGGTGACTACTACGGCCAAACGGTCAACATCGCGTCACGGATCAGCGACTTCGCCCGGCCTGGCGAGGTCCTAGTGAGCCAAGCGGTGGTCGATCTGGTCACGGGCATCCCAATAGTTTTCAGCGAGATCGGTCCTGTCGAGTTGAAGGGAGTCGGAGATGCTCTGGTGCTGTATGCGGCGAGCCGCGGCTCTCGTGAGTTGAACCAAAGCTGACTCCGTTTCATGCTTTGTCCGCCGGTCCGGCTCTCAGGTTAAGGACCCACTCGGCGCATAGCGTGGCCGTCAGAGATCGACATGACCATCCGCGCGATAACGGGCCAGAGATCGCGGAAGAACGTCGACCGCTCATGGCGCACCGATGTGCCGATCGGGTACGGGATATGGGCGGAACCACAACTGAATTGTTGATCTGGGACGGGAGTGTCGGTATTACTGGGGCTGGATTGCCCGGTTCAGTGGTCTTGGCCAGGACGATTACCTTTTCGTGCGGAGGTTTCTCTTGACTGAGGTAGATGTCGTCGTCGTTGGAGCTGGCTTGGCCGGCCTCTCTGCTGCTCGAGACTTAACCCGGAAGGGTCTTGAAGTGGTGGTGCTAGAAGGGAGGGACAGGGTGGGGGGTCGCACCTTCGACCAGCCTCTCCGAAACGGGGTGACTGTTGAGTTCGGGGGTCAGTGGATCGGTCCTACTCAGGACGTCATCGCTTCTCTCGTAGACGAGTTGGACCTTGAGACCTTCCCGACCTATGTCCATGGTGAGGACATCACCTTCTACGACGGCGAGGCGATTCGTCATACCAGTGAGGACTTCGGCCTACCGGAGAAGACGTCTGCAGAGGTGGTGAGCGTTTGGGAGAGGATCGAGGTGTTGGCCGAGCAGGTATCGACGGCGTCTCCATGGACTGGTCCGGAGGCTGAGACGTACGATGAAATGACTGTCGCAACCTGGTTACGGGCTCAGACCGGCGACGAGCTGGCCCTGCGTTTCTTCGGCATGGTCGTTCCGGCAATCTTTGCAGCGGAGCCGGGGGAAATGTCGATGCTGCACTTTCTGTTTTACGTTGCCTCCGGGAACGGTCTCTCGATACTTGCCGCTACCGAAGGAGGGGCGCAGGAACGACGGGTGGTTGGAGGCGCGCAGGCGATTTCTCAGAGGCTGGCAAGAGAACTCGGTGCGGCTGTACATCTTCGCTCCGGCGTCCATGCCATCCGTCATAGCGACTCGGAAGTCAGGGCTATCCACAACGAAGGAGAGGTCGCTGCGTCGCACATTGTCGTCGCAATCCCTCCCACCCTCGCAGGACGCATCTCCTATGACCCTCCGCTTCCCGCACAGAGGGACAGCCTCACCCAGCAGGTCCCAGCGGGCTCGGTGATCAAAGTGAATGTCGGCTACGCAACACCGTTTTGGCGAGGTGATGGGCTGAGCGGCTTGGTGCTCGGATTGGACGACGAATTCGGGCTGGTATTCGACAACTCGCCTCCCGACGGCACCTGTGGCGTGTTGGTCGCTTTCGCCGAGGGAGATCACTCTCGACACGTGCGAGCGATGTCAGAGCAAGACCGGAACAGTCTCCTCATAGACACCGTGACGAGCTACTTCGGGCCGAAAGCATCCGATCCGTTCGACATCGTCGCGGTCGACTGGAGCACCGAGCAGTGGACCCGTGGCTGCTACGGCGCCCACATGGGTTCGGGAGTGTGGACCCAATACGGCCCGGCCCTGGCCGAGCCGATCGGGCGGATACATTGGGCCGGCACCGAAACCGAACAGGTGTGGAACGGCTACATGGACGGGGCAGTCCGTTCCGGCCTACGCGCCGCTGCTGAGATCGTCGACCACCAAAACGCCTCATCGAGTAGCCGCCGCTCAATACGCAGCAGGCCAAGTCTCTAACGAGCAACGTCCCCCGGCACTCGGCGTGGGCACCGAGCAAGAAGTGCCGATCGGGTGCGGGTTTAGATACGGCCGATACCGCTCCGGAACTGTTGTTATGGGCCTGCTGGCGGCGGATTGATCCGATCTGCTTCGTACGTGATCGCATGGTCGATCTGTGCTGGCAGAACTTAGAGGCCGGGGGCGTTGGTCAATGCTTCGGCTAGCGCGCTGTTGCCCGCGACATAGGTCCAGCTGAAGTCGATCACGGTGGCAACACACCAAACTCAATCCTCGGGCCACCAAAGATTGGCCGATTGCCAGAGTGGACCCTCACACATCGACTCACTAATGGCCCCGATGGGGCCCGACAACAGACGTAGGAGCGGGTGCGCTTATCCAGTCGTTTCTAGGACAGGAGGACGATGGTTGCCCCAGTCAGGACGAACAGCACACCGGCGAAAAAGCGCGGGTTCATTCGCTCGAAGGGTTGGTGGAACATCATCGGCACCAGGGCGATGACGAAGATCACCGATAGTTGCTGGATGGTGATGGCGATGGCAATGGTGGTGAGATCAAACGACAACCATTGGGATGAGACGGCGATGGCGCCGCATAAACCAGCGAATGCAATCCAGCGGATGGCGGTGATCGGCATCGGCATCCCCCATCTGCCGGTGACGGTGAGCAGCAATGCATAGACGACCACGCTGGAGGCGAGACCGATGGTCAGGCCCTCCACCGGGTGATCGAATCTCTCCAGACCGAATCGAATCAAGATCGGTGTGGATCCCCAGATCAACGCCACGCCTAGCGCGAACCAGGGCCGGCGCCATTCGACGGATCCCGAAACTCGTCCGCTCAGCGAGATCAGCGCCACCCCGATCACGGCGAGTACCACGCCACCGGCGATCGTCGGCGTGAGGGGCTCGTCGAGAGCGATCGCCGCCACCAGGGTGCCGATGATCGGAGCTGCCGAGACGAGGGCGCCGGTGCGGGCCACTCCGATGGTCTGCTGGCTGAGAGCGAGCAGGGTCCATCCCCCCACGAAATGGAACAGAGTGGTCACCCCGAAAATCAGGACAGCCGACAGCGGCGCCGTGAAGAGCAGTCCGAAGTCGCCGAGGAGCGCCGCTCGGAGCAACAACACGATCTCGACCGCCACCAGGAGTCCGAAGGCGGTTCGGTAAGCATCGACAAGTTGATTCGCTTTTCGGTTGGAGACCTGGAGAAAGCCGAATCCGATCGCCGCCACCAGGGCCCAGAGGGGCCCCGTCAATCGACGCCGCTCAATGCTCCGGCAAGAGCTTCGACGGTGCCCCCATCGTGGACCCCGGTGAGTCCGAGGATCACCACATCGATCCCGGCATCGAACATGGTTGCCGCTCGTGATGCAACCTCGGCCGGGTCGGGGTTGGGAGCGACCGACAGGTGGCTCGAACACGAGATCTCGCGGGGATCGCGTCCCACGTCCTGGCAATGGCGCCACAGAACCTCTCGAAGGCGGAGCCATTCGCTCTTTTCATCCTCGATAAAGAGAGCGTCCCACATCGAGGCGAAGCGGGCGGCGAGACGAAGCGTTCGCTTTTCCCCTCTGCCTCCGATCACAATCGGCGGGCGAGGCCGTTGGACGGGCTTGGGCTCATTGCGGGCATCGCTGAGCTGATAGAAGCGACCATCGAAGCTTGATTTCTCCTCGGTCAGCAAGAGGTGGATGACCTCGGTGCCCTCTTCGAACCGTGTCATCCTTTGATCAACGGTGCCGAGGTCCAACCCGTAGGCGTCGGCCTCCAATTCGTACCAGCCGGCGCCGAGACCGATCTCGAGACGGCCCGCCGAGAGAATGTCAAGCGATGAGGCCATTGATGCCAGGACGGCAGGATGCCGGAAATGCATGCCGTTGACCATGGTCCCTACTCGAATCCGATTAGTCGCCTGAGAAAGGGCGGACAGGGTCACCCACGCTTCGAGGCAGGGCCCATCGGTGTCGCCCCGGATCGGGTAGAAGTGGTCGAAGTTCCAGGCCGATTCGAAGAGGTCGATACTGTCGGCCGCTTGCCACACCTCCAGCATCCGATCCCAGGTGGTGTGATGGGTGGGGGTCTTGACTGCGAAACGGGCCATTGTCAAACCACGGGGTTGGTGAGGGTGCCGATCGGATCGATGGTGATTTCGACGACGTCCCCGGGACGGAGATAGCGGGGGGGATCAAATCCCGCCCCCACCCCGGGAGGGGTGCCGGTGGCAATCACATCCCCGCTCTCCAGGGTCATCACCGACGAGAGCGTGGCGATCAGGCTGGGAATGTCGAAGATCAGGTCGGCGAGAGATCCTCTCTGTCGGACCTCGCCGTTCACCGACGTGCGAATGGCGAGTTGACGAACGTCGCCGATTTCGTCGGTGCTGACTATGCAGGGTCCCATAGGACAGAACGTGTCGGGAGCCTTCCCGGTCAACCATTGCCCATGTCGCTTCTGCAGGTCTCGAGCGGTGACATCGTTGACGATGGTGTAGCCGAAGACGTGGCTCATGGCGTCCTCGGGCTGAATCCTCTTGCCGTTCTTGCCGATGACGACCGCGAGCTCGCCCTCATAGTCCGTGGTCGAGCTGGGATCGTTGCTGGTGTCGATGCTCTCACCCGGGCCGATCACCGCAGTCGGCGGCTTGCTGAAGACGATCGGGAACGCGGGCGGCGGCTCCGCCTTGGCATCTGCACCCGGCAGTTCCCGTACGTGTTCGAGGTAGTTCTTCCCGATTGCGAACACGTTCTTTCGGGGGCGAAGCGGCGCAAGGAGGGTGACGTCGGCCAACGGCACCCGGGTCCCATCGAGGGCAGATCGGGATAGGCCCATGACCAGGTCGATCAGCGCCGCGGTGTCGTCCGGCGCGTCGAGGCTCGCCGAAACATCGAGGACATGACCGTCTTCCAGCAACCCCGACCGAGGGCCATCTTTCCCGAGATACCTCACCAATCGCAAAGCGATCCTCCTTGGGCACGACGGACCGGCGATAGTCGGCTTCTTTGCGGCCCGCGGGGCGATGCTATATCGTGCGAAGGCGGTTAAGCAATCGATTGCCTAACACGCTCAGGAGGACCGGATGGCACCGCGGCTTTCGACCGGATCGATGGAATACTGGTCGGCGTGACCTGGGGTAGGCGGCGCGCCAGCCGAACAGCGGGCGCGGTGGGGAATATCACGTATGCCTCTGAAATCCCCGCCTCCCGGCAACCTCAGGCCGGGTCAGGAACGCGGCCTCTTGTTGCCTCGGTCAACGATCTGAAGGTTCATTTTCAGACCAAAGCAGGGATGATCCACGCCGTTGACGGTGTCTCCTTCGAGATCCGGGATGGGGAGACTCTTGGATTGGTAGGGGAGACGGGTTGTGGCAAGAGCGTTACGGCGCGCTCGTTCATCCGGCTGGTCCCCACCCCGCCGGGGGTCTACGCCGGAGGTCAGGTCCTTTTCTGGTCTTCAGACGCCCGCCGAGAGGGGAGGGGGCCGATTGACCTTCTGACGATCCCAAAAGACGAGATGCTGGATATCCGCGGCGACCGTATCGCCATGATTTTCCAAGATCCCGGCAAGGCGCTTAACCCCGCACTCTCGATTCGGAACCAGATCGCCGAGGTCTTTTACCAGCACCGCTCCGAGGAGATCCTGCATTCTCTCGGCCCGTGGGCTCCACGCCTGATTCGTCGCGCGGCACGGCAGGAGTCCAGCGGTTTCGAGAGATTTCTCCTAACCCTCCCTCCCTTTCGCTCCCGGGCGGAGAAGCTCCGGGAGAAGGTCGACCAGCTCGTGGGCCATGCATTGAGCGAAGTTCAAATCGCCAATCCACGCAAGATCATGGAGAGCTACCCCCATGAGCTATCGGGGGGTATGAAACAGCGCGTTCTCATCGCACAGGCGCTGGCATGCAATCCCGACCTCCTCATCGCCGATGAGCCCACCACGGCCCTCGACGTCACCATTCAGGCCCGGATTCTCGAGCTGATCGCAGAATTGCAAGAACGACTCGAAACCTCCGTTCTCTACATCAGCCACGACCTGTCCCTGGTTAAAGAGATCTGCGATCGAGTGGCGGTCATGTACGCCGGTCGCATAGTGGAGACCGGAACTACGGACGAGGTCTTTAGCAATCCAAAGCATCCCTACACACGGGGGCTAATGGCGGCGGTTCCATCGGCTGCCCATCGACGAGGCGAGCTGGCGTCCATCGTCGGAAACGTCCCCGAGCTGCTCGATCCCGAGCCGTCTTGCCGGTTCAACACCAGGTGCCCCTACGCGGTGGAGATTTGTCGGACCGTCGATCCACGGACGATCCCAGTTGGAGAGAGTCAATCGGTCGCCTGTTTCGCATATGAGTCGGATGACACCGACGTCGTCCTCCCCCGGCTGGAAGCGTGGGTGTCGTGACGTCGCTTCGTGCTGCCAACAAAGAGCGCGAACCGTTGACGGCCGCCCGTTCGGTGATCTCACTCCGTGGTGTCGAGAAATACTTTCCGGTTAAGGAGGGCACCCTCCAGCGGGTCGTGGGACATGTCAGGGCCGTTGACGGCGTCTCCTTCGACGTACGCCCGGGAGAGACAGTTGGTCTCGTGGGCGAGTCCGGATGCGGCAAGACAACCCTCGGTCGTTGTATCAGTGGACTAACCCAGGTGACCGGGGGAAGGATTTATTTCCGCTTGTCTGACGCGGACGCAGCCCGGCTCGACGTGATCGAAGCTATTGCCGCCTCCGAGCGAACACGAGATCAGGTACGTGAGCTCAAGCGGATCGAAGAGAACCACCGGATCGACCAACTCGAAGGAAAGGCTTGGAAGACGTACCGCCGCAATTGTCAGGTGGTATTCCAAGACTCGTTCAGCTCGCTCAATCCCCGACAACTTGTGAAGGACATCGTCGGCCGACCGCTCCGGGTCTGGAACGAGGCCTCTGGTGAGGAACTCACCGAGCGGGTCGTCTCCCTCTTGGAAAGCGTCGGATTGAGGCGACAGCACATGTATCGCTATCCGCATCAGTTCTCCGGAGGCCAGCGGCAGAGGGTCTCGATCGCCCGCGCCCTTGCTCTCGATCCAGAGTTCATCGTCCTGGATGAGCCCACTTCGGCGCTGGATGTGTCGGTCCAGGCGCAGATCCTCAACCTCCTCTACGACTTGCAGCGCGAGCGCGGGCTCACCTATCTCTTCATCAGCCACGACCTCGGAGTGGTGCGATTGATGAGCGATCGGATCGCCGTCATGTATCTGGGGAAGGTCGCCGAGCAAGGCACTGCCACCGAGTTGTTCGAGGATCCGCGCCACCCCTATACCGAGGCCCTGCTCGCCGCCAACCCCGACATCAAGGCGAAAGAATCCGGAATGAAAGGGTTACACGGACACGTGCCCGATCCGGCCAGCCCCCCCGAAGGGTGCCGGTTCCACACCCGCTGCCCGGTGGTGACGCCGGTGTGCGGGTGGGAAGTCGACGACGCTGTCGCTTGGCTGCAAGATCACGAGGCGTTGGCCGAAGGTCTCGCCGCCGTGGAACGCCGCACCAATTTCGACGCAACGCTGGTGTTCCACACGGAGGAAGCGGCGGCGTCCGCAGTCGAGGCCTTTCACAAGGGTGACGTTCCACCCGTCATGAGGTCCGCCCTCGAAGAGATGTCGACCGACGGCCGCAAGGTGAGCATCAAGTTCAGCCCGGTTCCGCCGGTAGAGCTCGAGGACATCGGCGGCGGTCGCCTCACTGCCTGCATCCTCCACACCTCCCGGGGTTTGCGGATCTAGCGGGGCCTTCAGCCGAGAGCGGACCAGAGCAGGCGAATCGCCGCGAACCCAAGCAGCACGAGAACGACGCGCTCGAACGTCTTCTGTTCGATCAGTCTCCCGATCCGAATCCCGAGCACCGTCATGGCGGCCACGGGGACGATGGCCCATAGCGCCTGAGTGGTTCGTTCAGGGGTGAACGCCCCGAGCACTAAGAGCGTCACCAGCTGGATCAAGCCGAAGACGGTGAAGGTGAGACTCATCATGTGGATGAACGAAGCGCGGCTCAGCCGGACGCTGTGGAGGAATGTGGCGATTAGGGGCCCGGCCGTGCCGGTGGCTCCGAGCAGGCCACCACCCAGTAGCCCCATCGGAGCGGCCACCCGGCGGGCCGTTCTCTGCTCCAGCCCGAATTGGGGATCGGCGAGATGTCGCCAGATGTAGAAGGCGATCACGAGGGCGATGACCACCGACAGGATCCGATCGTCAATCTCGGTGAGGATCCAGGTGCCAGCGATGACGGCAACAGTCCCGACGGTAAGAAACGGAATCATCACGAACCCCGTTCCCCTGGCCCCCGCTCGGTGCTCCCAGAGGAGCCACCCGTTGGAGACCATGTTCGCCAGAGATAGAACGACGACGGCGTACTCGACGCTCGTGAAAGCAGCAATGAACGGCACGGCCACCAACGGACCACCCATCCCCGCGACCCCCTTGACCACGTAGGCGACGGCGATCACCGCCAGCACCAGAGCGAACTCGGCCGTCACTGCTCGTCTAGGAGTTGGTCAGATCCGGAGGGTTGAGCGCCAGCGCTCTGAGCAGGCCCAGCTCGTCCCCGAAGTACCAGGCCTCGGCGATCAGTCCTTCCCTCACCCGCCAGAGGCCAACCTCGATGACATCGATGTGCCGACCCGTCTTCGGGATCCCATAAAGCGAGCCGGTGTGTGTGCCAACCACACGGAAGATCCCCCAGACCTTGTCGTTCTTGGCCGTCAGATCGAGAAGGACGTTCTCGCGATCGCGCATCGAATCGTCGTTCATTCCCCCCGGCCCCTCATGGGCCCACAACTCTCCGATGTGAGTGAACCCTGCTCGATGTCGCTTGAAGTCAGGGGCCAGGTAGGGGGCCCTTTCAGACACTTTTGCGACCCGATAGGCGGCCACCACCGCGAGCGCCTCCGCCTCCTGCTCGGTGCAAGTGCACGCGGTCGACCCGAATAACGAGATATGGGGATGCTCGACCAGGGACACTGTCAGATTTCCACGATGGGTCGGACCGCATCACGGGACTCGAGGGCGGCGAGCGCCTCGCCAACTGCCTCCAGGGGATAGACCTGGGTGATGAGTGGGCTCACGTCTACCTTGCCCGAGCGCATCAGGGCGATCATCGCCGGATAGGCATTCGGGCTGGACCGGATCCCCATGACATCGATCTCGTCGAGGGTGAGACGGTCGACGTCGATCTCCGACCGTTTTCCCCCGGTCAGCCCGAGGATTGCGGCCCTGCCTCCCCGTCGGAGAGCTCCAATCGCCTGGGCCGGTACATTGGGATTGCCTGTGCAATCGAAGACGTAGTCCACTCCCCGCCCGGCGGTGAGTCGCTTGACCGCAGCAACGGGATCCTCTTTCTCGTAGTCGACGACCTCATCGCAGCCCATCTTGAGGGCCAGGTCGAGACGGCTTCCCCGCCCGACCATGATGATCCGGGCCGCCCCGGAGGCCGAGGCCACCGCTGCGGTGAGTAGACCGAGGAGTCCCGGGCCGAACACCGCCGCCGTCGATCCGGGAAGGAACTCGACCCGGCGCAGGGCGTGGACACCGAGCGATCCCTGGTTGACCAATGCCCCTTCCAGCGGTCCAATCGACTCGGGGAGCTTGTGCAGCATCTGCGCCGGACGCACGGCGTATTCGGCCAAAGCTCCAGGTGCGGTGTGCCCGTAGAGGCGGTAGCCGGGAGTGCCCGCCTTCTCACAGAGGTTGTAGCGGCCCCGCCGGCACATCGGGCAACGGCCGCATCCGACGTGGTTTTCCGCCACCACCTTGTCGCCAGGCTGGAGCTCGAGGTCGTCGAGTCCCTCACCGAGGGCGACCACCTCGCCCGACCATTCGTGACCAATTACGAACGGAAGCTTTGGTGGCCAGCCCCGCTCCTGAAAAGCGCCGCTCACCATCTTGAGGTCGGTCCCGCAGAGTCCGCAGGCTCTGACCCTCAGCAGAACCTCACCCGGGGCGGGGTCAGGAATGGGTATTTGCTCGACGGCAAGGTCGTTCCATTTCCGTAATACCGCCGCGCGCATCGTGGTCATCGCGAGGAAGGATGATCGTCGTCGGGCGCGCGCTCCGCCAGACTCTTCCAGACCTCTTCCACC
Source organism: Acidimicrobiia bacterium (assembly GCA_025922945.1). GTDB lineage: Bacteria > Actinomycetota > Acidimicrobiia > Spongiisociales > ZC4RG35 > JACCTH01. The sequence goes on from JAICGW010000003.1 coordinate 34,433, forward strand.
GCGCTCACGATGTGATCGGCGACCGCGTCGATGATTTCGCGAGACCGCTCCTCCGGGACTGCGCTGGGCGTGCCGTACCAGCCGGTGGCGGCAACTTCCCGGAAGTCCTTCATGACCGGGAAGACATCGCGCCTCCGGAATATGGCGTGGCCGTCGCTTCCTGATTCGACCAGATCGCCTTCGGTGCGCTGGTCCAGCCGAACGAGGGAAGGGTCGTAAGCGAAGATCGCCGCGGTCTCCATTGAGCCAGCGTGGGTGAACTCCATCTCCTCGGGGAAGAGTCCGTTGGTGATGATGTGTGCCTCGGCGACGATGACCCTGACCGGCAGTTGCGCTTGGATCTGGTCGGCTGCGATCCGTATCGAAGCGGTGTTGCCTTCATGCCAGTTGACCACAACGACCCGCTCCACGCCGGCCGCCGACAGACCCTGGCAGACATCGAGCATGAGCGAGCCCAGGGTCTCGGGGCGGAGGGACAAGGATCCTGCCCAGGGCATGTGATAAGGGGCAACCCCGACCGGGGATACGGGTAAGACCGGGGCCTCGAGGCGGTGTCCAACTCTGACGGCGATGGTGAGGGCGGCGAAGGCATCGGTGCCGAGGGGCAAATGAGAGCCGTGCTGCTCGACGCTGCCGGTGACCAAGACGGCGGTGCCTCGTCCTAGCGCCTTCTGTGCCTGGGGCTGGGTCATGTTGGCGAGGAGCATCTCTTCGAAGTCCATCGTTTTCCTCCGCCCATCCAGGCTGCGCAAACGGTTGTCCAACGGAGAGCCTAACCCTCGGGAAAGCGGCTGTCAGCTTCAGACTGGGGCCGTGGAGCCCCTGACCACTAATCGGGCAGACACCAGCTGGGTCTCCGGGGCTCTTTGCGGCTCGGCAATCGTTTCGAGGAGTAGGCGGGCCGTCCGCGCCCCGAGTTCGGATTGGGAAATCCGGACGGTGGTTAGCGGAGGCGAGAACCGATCCGCATAGGGCATGTCGTTGAAGCCGACGACGGAGACATCGTCCGGGCAGGACCGGCCGGTGGCACGGATGGCATCGATTGCCCCCAGCGCGAGCCGGTCGTTGGCGGCAAGGACAGCAGTGGTGTCGGGGCGCTGTTCGAGCAAGGTGCCTGTGACCCGATACCCCTCTTCCTCGGTCTGACGATGCGTGAACTCATAGCTTCCGGTTAGGTCGGCGGCATGTAGCGTCTCCTCGAAGGCTTGGAGCCGGTTCACGGTGGATGACACGTCTTCAGGCCCGCCGACGTGGACGATCTTCGTGTGACCGAGCGCGATGAGGTGTTCGACCGCCATCCTGGTGCCGCCGTGGTCATCGGGCAGGACCGCGCTTATCCCTAGGTCGCCCGCCGCCCGGTTGAACAGGACCACCGGGATCTCCTCTTCGATGATGCCGGCCAAAACGGCGTCGGGGCCACGGGCGACCCCATACATCAGGCCCTCTGCCTGGACGCCGAGCATGGCGGAGACTTGGGACTGGGCATGGGCCGGGTCGTCATCGGTACTGGCCAAGATCAGGGAGTAGCCCTTCTCGTAGAAGACGTCGCCCGCCCCTCTGGTGATTTCCGCCTGGTACAGGTTGGCCACATCCGGAACCACCATCCCCACCACGAGGGTGCGACCCGTTCGGAGGGCTCGAGCAATGGTGTTGCGGCGATAACCGAGCCTGCGGGCGACTTCCCTAATCCGCTCTTCCGTGTCCTGGGTGATCCGACCTGTCGCGGCCTGGTCATTGAGGACACGAGACACCGTCGAGACGTGAACGCCTGCCTCCCGTGCGACGTCGCGCAGAGTGGGCGATCTCGAGGCTCGGGTGTCGCCGTTTCCGGGCGCGGTCACGAGAGACGGGCCACGCGAAATAGCTGGAGGGGAGTCTCAAGGCCTTTCAGCGCGTGAGATCCCCGGTCCTCGAAGCCGAGGCCGGTCCCTTCCGCCAGGGCCCGCGTGACGGCCGATGTGAGAACTTCTGAGGGCTGAGCAGCTGCCATGATTCTCGCCGCCGCGTGTACCGCGATTCCCCGCACGTCGTCGGATAGAACCTCGACCTCGCCGGTGTGGACCCCGCCGCGAATTTCGATGCCAAGGTCGCGGATGGCATCTCGTGTCGCCAGCGCGCATCGCAGGGCAGACTCGGCGCTTTCAAAGATCGCCAAGAAGCCATCGCCAGTGGTCTTGATCTCACGGCCATGAAAGCGCTCGATTTGCCGCCGTACGGCCCGGTTGTGGTCGCCCAGGCGCTGCTTCCAAGCCGCGTCGCCGACCTCGGTGGCCATCTTGGTCGAGCCGACGATATCGGTCATCAGCAGGGTCGCGACGGCGCGGGCCCGCGAAGTCGGAAGGCCGAAGTCGGTGACATTGCCTGAGATGTCAAGAAGGACGGCGGGCTCGTCACCGACCACCCAGGCATCGTGGCCGGGCGGGATGTCCATGACGTCGCTGGGGGAGAATTCGTACACCTCACCGTCGGCCATCTCGAAGGCAATTCGTCCGGCGATCAGCACGTGAAGATGGTGAAGCTGGCAGAGCTCGGTTCCGACTGCACTCTTGAGATCGGTTGACCAGCGCCAGCCCGGCTCGAGTATCGCGCGACCAATTGCCAGCGGCCCGATGTCGACCAATGTGCCAATCCCGTTCGGGAAATGACGGGTCTCATCAGGTCGGTCGAGGCTCTTCCAGCGGATCAATCGAACGCGGGAGCCGTCCTCGCGGGGTGCTCCACTCAAGGTCGCTCGATTCTATGGGCCTGGTGGCGACGTGATCGGTAGGGCCATCAGGCGCTGGTGATGTAGCGGGGGAGAAACCGGGACCAGATTTGGGCTCACAGGTTCGTCCGAAAGACTCCACCCTGGTACAAACTTTCGTTCAGCTCTCATCGGAGACGAAAGCACTCATGCACCCCGAGGACTCATCTGGATTTCGACTCATTGGGCACTCCGATCTCAATGGGCACGGAGACGGAATGCAGGTGATGCCTCTGGGAGACGTCCTCTACGTGGCCCATTTCGGGCCGAGCGGAAAAGGGACCACGATCCTCGACATCTCCGATCCGACGGGGCCGAGGGTGGTCCGGCAATGGGATGCTCCTCCGCGATCTCACACCCACAAGGTGCAGGTGGCCGACGGCTTTCTGATGACCAACCATGAGCTGTTTCGCAGTGATGGCCCGGCCCCGGTAGGCATGGCGATCTACGACCTCACCGATCCATTTGACCCTCGGCGGGTCGGCTTCATCGATACCGGCGGTCGGGGGGTACACCGCATCGTCTACGAGGGTGGCGACCTCGCCTACATCTCGGCCACGCCGGAGGGCTTTACCGGCCGGATCTGGATGATCGTCGACGTGTCGGACCCCACCCACCCCACCGAGGTCGGTCGATGGTGGTGGCGCGGCATGTGGCGAGCCGGAGGAGAGACCATGGAGTTACCGGCCAACGAAGAATGGCTTGTCCACCACGCCATGGTTCACGGCGATCGTGCCTACCTGGGATTTTGGAACGGAGGCATGGTGGTGATCGACATCTCGGAGCTCAGCGCCCCCAAGACTGTGTCACGGCTCGGATGGGACGAAGGGGGACACACCCACACCTGTCTCCCGCTCCCCGATCGCAATCTGGTTGTGGTCACTGATGAGGCGATCAGTGAGGGATGTCAGGGAGACCGGCACATGGTGAGAATCGTCGACGTCACTGATGAGCGGGCTCCATTCGTTCGCTCCATTTGCCCAGTGCCAGAAGGCGACTTCTGCGAACGCGGATTGCGGTTTGGGTCTCATTGTCTGCACGAGAATCGTCCCAACAGCTACCGCAGCCAGGATCTTGTCTTTGTGACGTACTTCAATGCCGGCCTGCGGGTCTATGACACTTCGGATGCAGACGAGCCGGTGGAAGTGGGGCACTGGATACCGGAATGTCCTCCCAACCAGTTGGCCGCGCAAATCAACGACGTGTACGTGTCCGATGACCTCACCGTGTACACAACTGATCGGATCAACGGTGGGGTCTACATCCTCGAGCCCGAACGAGCTATGGCGGCTCGCATGACCCAAGCAGCCTGGTGAAAGCGCAGGGGAGTAGCCAATGACCACATACGACGTCCATGCCCACTGCATCCCCGCCGAGCTCTTCGACCTCTTTCGGTCCGACGGCCCGCGCCTCGGCATCGAGCTGAGAAACGATGGCAAGGGCGAGTACGCCGTCATTCGTGATCGGGTGCGACTGCAACCCTTCAACCCCGTCCTCAGCGATTTGGAGGCGCGTATCCAGGCGATGGATGCGACGGGAGTCGATGTCCAGCTGCTCTCCGGTTGGATCGACCTCACCGCCTACGCCCTCGATGCCGACGCTGGGGCCGAGTATTCGCGACGGTTCAACGAGATCATCGCCGCCGAGGCGGGCCGCTTTCCAGACCGGCTCATTCCCCTCGGGACGATCCCTCTGCAAGATCCCCGGCGAGCCGCCCAGGAGTTGGACTATGCGGTAGGCGACCTGGGGATGGCCGGTGTGCAAATCGCGACCACCGTCGATGGCACCGACCTCGACCAAGCCGGACTCGACCCCTTTTGGGAAGCGGCCGCAGGCTTGAGATGTCTCATCGTCCTGCACCCCTGTGACCCTCTCCCCGGGGTCGACCTGTCCCGCAATTTTCTCGACAACATGGTGGGCCGCCCGGCCGAGAGCACCATCGCCGTGGCCCACCTTTTATTCAGCGGCGTTCTCGAGCGGTACCCCGAACTCGTCATCTGTGTTGTGCACGGCGGCGGTTTTCTTCCCTATCAGCTGGGGCGTATGCAGCGGGGCTTTGACGCGGTGCCCCGGTTGGCGGCCCAGAACATCTCGACCCCGCCGTCCGAGTTGGCCCGTCGGCTCTACTACGACACCGTGCTCCATGACCCATCCCCGCTCGCTTTCCTCGTGGGCCACGTCGGAGTCGACCATGTCGTCATGGGGACGGACTACCCCTTCCCGATGGGCGATCCGAAACCGGTGAACATGGTCAACGCCATCCCCGGGCTCTCCGATGAGCAGCGACAGCTAATTCTCGGGGACAACGTCTCCCGGCTGCTCCAAGGAGTCGACCGCTAGGTCGGCGGGCGACCGGTCCTCGTAAGCCCACAACTGGGGCATGAAGCGGGCGATCGCCAGGGCACCGATGACACAGGCGATTCCGCCAGAGACCACAGAGAATCGCACCGAGGTCAGGGCGGCGACTGCACCAGCCTCGAGGTCGCCCAGTCTGGGCCCGCCACCCACCACCGCGGTGTGTACCGCGGATAGTCGACCACGCAAGGCGTCAGGCACCACCAATTGGAGGATGGTGTTGCGAAAGACGGCGGAGACCACGTCGGCACCACCGGCCACTGCCAGCAGGACCAAGGCGAAAGGCAGGTAACTGATCAGGCCGAAGATGGTGATGGCGAGTCCCCAGACCACCACGGCAATGACCACGACCCGGCCCCGTCGCGAAACCGCGCTGACCCACCCCGAAGTCAAGGCGGCAATCAGCGCCCCCATACCCGGAGCGGCGTAGAGAAGACCGACAGTCGTTGCATCGCCCCCGAATATCTCGGTGCCGAGAGCGGGGAAGAGGGCGTGGGGCATGCCGAAGATCATGGCGTTGAGATCGATGAGGAACCCCGACTGCAGCAGGGGCTGGCCCCTGAGATAAGTGAGGCCCTCTCTGATCGAGGACATGCTGACCGCCCGCCCGCCACCTTCCGGACGGAGAGGACCCACCCAAAGCAGGGTGAAGGCGGCGGCGGTAAACGCAACGGCCTCGGCCGCGTAGGTGAACGGGAGGCTGTACCGAGCAATGAGAAGCCCCGCCAGAGCTGGTCCGACTGCGGCGGCGACTTCATGCATAGTGGAGTTCAAAGCGAAGCCCGAGGGCAGCAGTTCCCGACGCAACAAGGCAGGGATCGCAGCCATCCGAGCGGGACCATTGATTGCGCTGAGGGCGGCGTTCAGGGCGCTCAGCGCATAGAGGGGCCAAAGTGCCGGCTCGGCAGCGGAGGCGTTCAGCATCAGGCCGATGGCCGTGACGGCCAGCAAGACATGGCCTACAACCAGCAGCTTGCGGCGATCGAAAGCATCGGCCACCGCTCCGCCGACGAGCGATACTGCCATGAGGGGTATGAACTGGGCGATTCCCAAGGCGCCGACGGCCAGAGTCGAGCCGGTGATGAGGAAGACCTGATAAGGAACCGCCACGATGGTGATCTGCCGGCCGAAGTGGGCCAGGAGCTGGCCGAGGTAGAGGATCCGGAACCGGGGCGATTCCCGAAGGGGGGTGATATCGACGACGAGCCGCCGACGGGGACTGAGATCGCTCAAGGCCAATCTGCCAAAGTGGGTTCTCCGATAGAACGATTGTGCATGACCACGTGAGCGCCATATTCAACCCCGATCTCGAGTCGCTGACCTGCTTCGATTGCGGGGCACGTCATGAGCCCGGCCGGCTCCTCTCCACGTGCGAAAGATGTGGACTTCCTCTGCAGGTCAATATGCGGTTGAAACCAGAAACCGATCCGGAATCGGTCATCGACCGGTCGTTTTCGTCGCTTTGGAGGTACCGGGGGGTCCTGCCGATCCAGCCCGAGGGGGCCATCACCCTGACCGAGGGGTGGACACCTGTGGTGCCGGTCGATGCCACGACCTGGGTCAAAGACGAGGCGCGGAATCCCACCGGTTCGTTCAAGGCGCGGGGGATGTCGATGGCGGTTTCGGGGGCCGTCGCCCTCGGAGTCGAGCGCCTGGTCGCACCTTCAGCCGGGAATGCGGCAGGAGCGCTCGCGGCCTATGGCGCCGCCGCCGGCGTCGAAGTGCTGGTGGCGATGCCCGAGGATACGCCCCGGGCATTCGTTGAGGAATGCCGCCACTACGGAGCGCGGGTGGAGCTCGTCCCGGGGACCATCTCCGACGCGGGGCGTTGGCTTGGCGACAATCGGTCACCGGGTGACTTCGACCTCTCGACTCTGAAAGAGCCCTACCGGGTCGAAGGCAAGAAGACCATGGGCTACGAGCTCTGGGAACAGTTCGAGGGAGACCTCCCCGACGTGATCATCTATCCCACCGGTGGCGGGACCGGCCTGGTGGGGATGTGGAAGGCCTTTGACGAAATGGAGACCATGGGGTGGATCGGCCCCGCTCGACCGCGGCTGGTGGCGGTGCAATCGGATGGCTGTGCGCCGATCGTGGAGGGGATGCGAAATGACCGGGAACGGACTCAACCCTGGCCCGATCCCAAAACCAAGGCCTATGGGCTGAGGGTTCCCAACCCGATCGCCGGATTCCTGTGTCTTCGTGCCTTGCGCCAGACGAAGGGCACCGCCGTCGCCGTACCCGAGAAGGACATCATTCCGGCGGCGGCGGCCATGTCCGCGGCAACCGGGGTGGACGCTTGCCCGGAGGCGGGGGCGGCGTGGGCCGCCCTGGGGACTCTCAGAGATCAGGGGTGGACGGGAGGCGAGGACCGTGTACTGGTGTTCAACACCGGGACCGGCATCAAATACCGCTGAACCTCAGCGGCCCTCGGTGCGGGGGTCGAGGACATCGCGCAGACCGTCGCCGACGAGGTTGAACGAGAGCGCCCAGAGGAACACCATCAGGCCGGGGAAGGCCGAGGTCCACCAGCGGCCGGCGATGATGTCGGCTTGGCCCTCGCTCACCAAAGTGCCCCATTCCGCTTGGCCGGCAACGGCCAACCCGATGAAGGCGAGGGTCGCTCCCAGGAGCACGGCGTGGCCCATGTCCAATGTGGCCTGGACGGCGACCGGCGTCAACGAGTTGGGGAGGATGTCTTTGCGGATGATTCCGAACTTCGAGTCTCCGATCGTCCGCGCGGCGTCGACATAGTCTTCCTCGCGCACCTGGAGGATCTGGCTGCGGATGATGCGGGCGTAACGCGCCCACATGATTGCGGCCAGGGCCACGACGATGTTGACGAACGACGGTCCCAGAATGGCCGCGATCGCCAGCGGGAAGACCAGCGTCGGTATGGAAAGGAAGACGTCCACCGTCCTCATCAGAAAGGCGTCGACCTTCCCCCCCACGATTCCGGCCGTGCAGCCGACGATCAGACCCATCAGGACTGCTCCGGCCACCACATAGAGCGAGAGCTGTAGTGACAGCCGCGCACCCCAGACGATGCCATAGAGGACATCTCCACCGAGCCGGGTCGTTCCGAGGGGGTGACCTTCGGTCCCGGGTGGGACGGCGACCGCGGTCAGGTCGCGCGGCATCTGATAGGCGCCGCGGGGGTTCTCGTCCACGATCAGGGGAGCGAAGATCGCCATCGTCAGCATGGCCGCGATGAGTGTGGCTCCAAAGGCCGTGCTCCCGCGGCTGAACACTTCCCTGGTCGTCGCCCACAGTCGCCGAGCCTTGACCCTGATCGGGGTGTCCCGGAGCACACGCGGCGCTGTCTCGGTGCGGACCGTCTGAAACCACATAATCAGGTCTTCCTCAGCACGACGCGGCGATCAAGATACCCGTAGGTGACATCGACGAGCAGGTTGATGCAGAGGAAGAGGATGCTGGTGAAGATGACGAAGGCGAGGGTGGTGGCCTGATCACCGCTCAGAACGGAATCGGCCATCCAACTGCCAAGGCCGGGCCAGCCGAAGATCGTTTCCACTACCACCGTTCCCTCGAACATGATCCCGATTGAGAGACCTATGACCGTGACCGTGGGGATGAAGGCATTGCGGCGGGCGTGACGACGGACGACGAGTCGCTCGGGGAGGCCTCGGGCCCGAGCCGCATCGACATAGTCCTTACCCATCTCCTCGAGGAGCGACGAGCGCATCATTCTGGTGACGATGCCGACTGCCCCGTATCCCAGGGTGAGGGCCGGAAGGACGAGGTGCCAGACCGCATCCTTGAGGCCGGCCCAGCTACCGGCGAGGATCGAATCGATCACGTAGAAGTTGGTGGGATGAGGGATGCTGGCCCATACCCGGAAATCGGATCTCCCGTGCGGGAACCAGCCGAGATAGGACCAGAAGATGATGAGGAGCACGATCCCAAGCCAGAACGTGGGCATGCTGGCTCCACCAACTGCGAACACACTTGTGAGCTGATCGGACAGCCGGTTGCGACGTCTGGCGGAGAACGTGCCGAGCCCGATCCCCAACGTGACCGCCCACAAAGAGGCGGCGACGCCCAACTCGAAAGAGGCGGGGATCCGCGACCTGAACACATCCACCACCGGCGAGGCGGCGACCGCCGACCACCCCAATTCACCCCGGATCACTCCTCCGAGCCAGGCCAGGTATTGCATGGGCACCGGCTCGTCGAGGTTGAACCGCTCCTCCAGCGCGGCGATCTCTTCATCGGTCATCCCCGGTTCTAGATAGGGACCGATCGTGGTGCCGCCGAGCCGGGTCATCGAGAAAACGAGGATGCTGACGACCACGATTACGAAGGGCAGTGCCAGCAACCGACGCGTTATGTACCTATGCACGCTTCAGACTTCCTTCGGCGAGGATCGGTAACGACCTGACAGTACCGCCGGACAGGAATTGTCCCGCCCGGCGGTGCGATGCACTCCGAGCACTTCGGGTGCAACTTCTGTCATTGGATCCGAGCTACCTCACTTGCTGTAGAGCGCCCAGTACTGCGACGGCCGGGCCCACATCGGGTTCTCGACGTGACCCTGCACCCACTCACCGGATGCCGAGGGAGCGCCCTCGTTGGCCGGCATGATCCACATCGCCTCCTCGAAGAGAACGTTTTGGATCTCAGAGAGGATGCTCAGGCGCTCCTCTTCGTCCAGGGTGGTGCGAGCGGAGTTGATCAGAGTGTCGATCGCCTCGGGATCGGAGTAGCCGTCGACGAAGCTGTTGACCGCCCCGTACCTGCCGTCTGACAGTGCGCTGTCGAACAGGTAGGCGTCCGGCGTGCTGTATTGCGAGCTGGTGTACGACCACATCGCCACCGGCAAGGGGTCAGTCGCCAGAATCTCGTCGAACTGTGCCTCCGGCACGGCCATCACATTGACATGAAAGTTCGGGTTAAGAGCTTCGATGCTGTCTTTCAGCGTCAGAGCGGCACCAGTGAACCCCTCGTGAGTTTGGTCGCTGGCTATGGAGATGGTGAATCCCTCATCCCAGTAACCGGCCTCGCGGAAGAGCTCCTCCGCCCGAGCCGGATCGGTCTCGTAAATCGGAGCATCGGGGTCGTACCCATACATCTCGACGGGGAGGATGAAGCTGTTACGACCACCGAGTCCGCCCAGGATCCCGTCGATCATGCCCTGGTAGTTGTAGGCATAGTTAAAGGCTTGCCGTACCCGCACGTCCTGGAAGAAGTCGAGCGGGATGGTGTCGCCCTCGGGTAGGCAGTCCTCGCAGATGTTCATGTTCATGCCGATCTGGAGCACCTGCAGGTCAAGGATGCTGGTGTCGACGACCGCGTGCTCGATAGGCTCGATCGAGGGCACGTCCGTGGGGCTGATGTCGACGATGTCGTACTCCCTTGCCTGCAAACCGGTGGCCGGCGTGTCGACGATCAACTCCCAACGCACGGGCAGGTGGGCCGGCTCACCCCAATAGTCGGGGTTGATGTCGAAGGTCATGCGGTCACCGCGTTCCCAGGTGGCGAGGGTGTACGGACCGGTCCCCACCATGTTCTGGGCCATGAACTCGTTGGGCTGACCGGCGACCACGCCACCGTTTGCTTCCACCGCGTCCTGGCTGACGACTGATGCCACTGGATGGGCAGCGAGGAAGGCGAGGAAGGAGGCGTCGACCTCGTTCAGGGTCACTTCGAAGGTGAGGTCGTCGACTACCCGGGTCTCGGCCACGTTCTCAAACAGTGGTGCCTGGCCTTCGGGAAGGTTCATCTCGACGACGCGATCCCACGAGTACTTGACGTCCTCGGCCGTCATGTCGGTGCCGTCGGAGAAGACCACGCCCTCCCGGAGCGGGAAGGTGTAGGTAAGCCCGTCCTCGGAGAGCAAGCCATTCTCCTGGCTCGGAACCTCGGTCGAAAGCTGCGGGATAACCGAACCGTCCTCCGCGTCAATGAAGACCAGCCGGTCGTAGACATTGAGGATGACGTCCATGCCGACATCGTTCCCGTTGACGGCAGCGGGATCGAGGTTGAAGACGTCGTCGTTGACAGTGGCCACCAGCACGTCGGGGTTGGGCACGTCACCGGTACCTGCCGCCGCCGTCGTACCAGAGCTCGATGTCGTTTCGGTAGTCCCTGTGGCGCACGCCGATCCAACCAGCGTGAGGACGGCGCATAAGGCCAATATCCTCGCCGCAAACGATTTTCGTCCCATGGGAGGCCTCCTCAAATTGTCTCCAGACGAGCGGGCTCGATCGCCAGCCCAATCGTTTGCACGCTAACCAGGGGCGCCGTCCTCTGCAACCGATCCCAGAGGTCGTTTGGGGCCGAATCAGCCGATGCGGCCCAGTCCCCGGGGGAAGTCATGGAGGGAGCGGTGCCCGTTTTGAGTTACCGCAACGAGATGCCCGGTCTGTACTCCGGCCCGTTCGTCGGTGGTGATGACGTTGGGCTGGATGACCAATGCCATGCCCTCCTCGAGTGTGAGGTCGGGTATGGGCAGGTTGGGGCGGCTCTTGGCCCCTAGGACCGGCGGCAGGTACCCACCGCCATAGCCATGAACAAGGTCGTCATAAATGGTGAACCCCATCTCTTCGATGACTGCCGATGCCTCGACCAGGTCGGCGGCATGGGCGCCGGGACGAATTGCGGCGGCGATGGCATCGAAGGCGGCGTCGGCCGCCCGATGGAGGTCAACGAATAGCGGCGTCGGGTCGGCGTTGATGCTGAAGGTCCGCAATACCTGGGCGGCATACCCCCAGTAGGCGGCGCTGATCTCGCAGAAGAGGATGTCACCGGCTTGCAGTCGCCGGGTCGACTGGAACTGGGACGGAACGCACTTGTTGGGATCGTTCATCGAGGTGACGGCGAAGTAGTGGATGTGGTTGGTGCCGCCCTCGGCCAGGTAGGCACCTTCGACAATCGCCGCCAACTGCCGCTCATCCATCCCGATTTCGACCTGGTCGACCAGGGCGGCGACCGCCTGATCGGAGAGCCGGGCAGCCACCTCCAGTCGCGCGATTTCCTCCTTTGACTTGATCAGCCGCAGTCGTTGGTACTCGGCATCCAGTTCGACCAACTCCCCCACTGCGCTCGCCAATCGCAAATGACTTCGGTGACGTAGGGGTCCCAATACTCCGACCCGCTGACCCGGCCCAACCCGAGCCCGAAGCAGCTCTTCGACGCGGGCGATGGTCGAGGGCCCGCCCCATTCCACCTCGCAGTCGGAGGCGATGGTGCGCGCATTGGGCAGATGGTTGTAATGCTGCACGAAGAGGCGCGGTGTCTCCTCGGGCGTGAACAGCAGGGCGGCTTCGGTGGTAACCGGCCAGTCGGTCAGCCAGGGGACGGCGGACCCGACGCGCTCGGCGCCATAAGCCAGGAGATGCGAAACTCCGGCGCCCTCCATCAGCTCGACGATCTTCTGGCGCCGTCCGACGAGCTCTTCCTGGCTGAATTTCGGATAGAGGTTTTCGGTCATCTTGCTGACCCTATTCCACCCGTTGGGAGAGCGCCCACCTCGGGTTTGACCGAGTTCACATCATCAACGACCGTCCCAATGTCGGCGACCGCGGCGCGCTCGAGGAGATGGGAAGCAACGATGAGGTCCTGTGCTCCAGTCCCGACCGATTTGAAAAGGGTGATCTCATCCTCATTCCGCCGACCTTCGGCGCTTCGGGCGACGAGGGCGCTTAGCTCCTCGGCCCGAGTCGAGTCGAGTCCGTGCGTCATAGCCGCCTGATGGGCGTCTCCTGCCTCGGCGAGCACCAAATCGGCCGAGTCGCACACGATCCGATCGAAACTGCTGAACAGGCTGGGATCGATCTCGACCCGATCACGGCTCGCCGGACCCACCGAATTGACATGCATTCCTGGTTGCAGGTGCTTGGCGAGCAGGACGGGAGCACGCGCCTTCGTGGCCAATGTCACCAGGGTTGCGTCCTCGATGGCCTCCTCCAGCGAGGATGCCGCCACCAGGTGGCCAGCTACGAATCCTGACATCTCCGTCACAAACTCCGCTCGATTCACTGGGGTGCGGGCGAAGACCCTGATTTCGTCTGCAGGTCGGACCAACTCGAGCGCCCGCAGCTGACCGCGCCCTATCGGTCCCGTGCCCACGATCGCCGCCACCTCAACGTCCTCACGGGCGAGATAGTCGGTGGCCACGGCGGAGACTGCCCCAGTTCGTAGGTTGGTGATCTGGAGCGCGTCGACGATGCCGATCAGCTCGCCGGTGCTGAGCCGGTGAACGTAGATCGTGTACCGCATGCCAACGCCTTCGGTTCGGTGCAGCACCTTGAAACCGAAGAGGTCCAAGCTGGCGATGAACGCTGGAAGCGAGCGAAGCCAACCAGTGGGATGGGTCAGGTCGACCCTGGCGAGGCCGGTCTGGTTGGGCGACAGGGAGAAAAGCTCGCGCATCGCTTCGAGGACCATCCGATCCTCGATGAGAGCGTCGACGGCCGCAGCGTCGAGAATCCTCATCCTCAGGCGGGATTGCGGCCGATGAAGAACTCGGCAAAAGGCTCGTCGGAGAAGGCGATCTGGGCCTTGCGCAATCCCTCGACCGAGGTCCTCATCTGGCTCTCCGACAGCTTCATCGCCGGTTGACGGATCGGCCCCCCGTTGTAGCCGTCAAGCCAGGACTGGAACTTCCACAGATAGCGGTGCACCAGGTTGGCGCCGCCCGAGCTCATGGTCGCGGCCCGGGCGTTGCGGGCGGGCTGGATTCGCCAATACTCCTCCATCGCTCGCTGGGTATCGCCCCCGTGGAGCAACTCGAGTAGCCGGGGGACGTACGACCCGTAGTACTCGTAGTTGCTCGTCCCCATCCATTGCATGCCGAACAGGTCGACCCACATCGGGGCGTTGAACTCCATCGGGTCAGAGAGAAGGACATCGGAATTCTCGAGACGGCGGAATGTCTCATAGGTGTTAGTGGTCTGCTGACGGCCGACCTCGTACTTCACCGCCACGATGGTGTCTACCTTGGTCAATCGCTCGAGAACGTCGGCCGGGAATCCACGAACATCGAGTCGTCTCAGGTTGGAGTGCTCGACGATGAAGAGGACGACTGCCAAATCCGTTGCCTCGCAGATCTCGACGGTGTAGTCCTCGACCTGTTGGGCCGATGTCGGATAGAAGCTGTTCGGATGCCCCAGCAGCATGGCGTCGACACCGAGGGCAGCGGCATCGTTGGCCATCGTGATGATCTCGGCCGGCGAGTCGAACACCCCTTGGAGCAAGAACCGATGCTCGCCATCGGCCTCGTCCACTGCGATCTCAATGAACCGCAGCATCTCCTCAGTTGTGGTGCCCGCCTCCGAAACGAGAAGAGCTCCCCAAAACCCGAGCTCCATGTTGCGGCGGACGTCGTGGCGGATGGCGGCTTCGTTGAGCGACTTCAGGTCCGCCGTGTACGAGGGGATGATGACGTTGCACGCTCCCCGCCAAGTCTCGCGAGCCCAACCCTTGGCCTCTGCTCGTGTGTACCCGGGCGTGACACAGCCTTCCTCTGGCGCAGAGCCAGCGTACCCGGGATGCGCAAACGTATGTGCTGCTAGCGTCGGTCCGTAGCTGGCTGTTAGCGCGAGGAGGTGACCGCCATGACATCCAGGGCGAAAGAAATTGCCTTTGAGAAGGTGAGAGGGCTCTGGATCGCGATTCCCACCCCGTTCACCTCGGCCGGAGAGACCGACGAGGGGGCACTGCGCAAGTCGGTCGACTACTACATCGAGGGCCTGGCGGTCGATGGCATCTTCTGCGGGGGAGTCATGGGCGAGTTCTGGGCGATGACTACCGAAGAGCGAGCTTTGGTGCACGAGCTCGTGGTGAATGCCGCCGCCGGGAGGGTGCCGATCATGGTCCACATCGGTCACCACACCTACTCGGAGGCGGCGCAACTGAGCCGTCACGCCGAGCAGATCGGAGCCGATTTCGCCATCGCGATCAATCCCTACTTTCCGATCAAGCCCTCCGATGAGATCGTGCGCGACTGGTACCGGCGTCTGACGGCCGAGTCGTCGATCCCCTTCTTTCTCTTCAACACCTCTTATTCCGGATACGCCTTGAGCCCTGGGCTGATCGCCGAGCTCGCCAACCTGGAGACGGTGTGCGGGATCAAGAACCCGAAACCGAGGGAACATCTCCTGCGCGTCCAGGACCTGGTGGGAGACAAGATCGTTGTTTGTGACGCCGACGAGGCCGACTGGCTGGAGCTTCATCTGGATCACGGTTTTCAATCCCTCATGTCGACCCCGGCGCTGGCCATGTACCAGACCCCGGACAAACGACCCATCCACGACTACACGCGGCTGGCCGACAGCGGCGACACCGCGGGCGCCTGGGCCCTGCATGGCACCCTCGAGCGGGAGCGGGATGCGTTCGGGCGTTGGATGCGGGACAGCTGGCTCGCCCGGGGCGAGGGCGCAATTCCCATTGCCGAACTCAAGACTTGGCTCGCCTTGATGGGTCTGCCGCAGGGCCCGGTGCGACCGCCTCTGATTTCGCTCAGCGAGGCGCGGACCGAGGCTCTGCGCGCCGACCTGGATGGCTTGGGCCTGCTCGATTCGCTCTCATGATCAAGAGACGGAGGAACTCGTGACGTCGACCGATATTGACTTCAAGGACGCCGCCGGCCAGATGCATACCGAGGCCTTCGGGGCCATCGCCAACTCGCCGTGGTACTCCGACGCGGTCTACGAGCGATTCTCCGATGCCGAGTACCAACGTCGGTTCGACGCCACCCGAGCGAAAATGAAGCGGCTCGGCCTCGACGTCCTCATCGCATCCGGTGGGCCAAATCATTGGAGCTGGGGCGGGGGAATGCGCTGGCTGAGCAACCACTGGGAATGGCATGGGATCTCGGCCTATGTCGTGGTGCCCCCGGAAGGGGAGCCGGTCCTGATCTGCGGGCCCGGTGGCGCCCATCGCGAGGCGGTGCGCCGCGCCACCCCGCTAAAAGATGTGCGCCACTCCCGCTGGGGCCGCTCGGGCGATGTGATCGTCGAGCTGATCAAGGAGTGGGGACTGGCCGACGCCACCGTCGGCATCTCCCATGTCGATCCCGTATATGGCCACCATCTGCCGGTGGACGAATGGGAGCGTCTCCGGGAGGGCTTGCCCGAGGCCAAGTTGGAGCGGGTGGGGGACTTCTTCCATGAACTTGTCCATACCAAGAGCCCGGAGGAGATCGAATGCGTTCGCCAGGCCGGGAAGCTGATGGACCAGGCCTTCGAGGCCATGATCGCCGCTGCCCGTCCCGGAGTCACCGAGTATCAGCTCGCCGCGGCCGCCACCCACGCGGTCATGGAAGGTGGTGGCCAGATGGATTTCAACATCATCGGGTCGACGCGGATGGATGAGCCGGGGATGGTGTTCGGCAATCCGTGGCCGTCGAGCCGTCGCCTTGCGAAGGGCGACATCATCATCAATGAGCTGGCTTGCGGCTACAACGGATACTCGGTGCAAATCGGCGGCCCTATATGCATCGGGGAGCCACCCTCGTGGATTCGTGAATTCTTCGACGAGGTGGTGCTGCCGGGCTACGACCTCATGGCGGAACAACTCATCGGGGGCAACAGCTGGGACGACGTGATGAAGGCCAGTCAGTTCTTCCGGGACAAGGGATACGACTCCCGACCCCTCTTCCTTCATTGCATCGACTTCACCAGCCACACCCCGCACGTGATGTGGGACCACGTGGTGGCCGAGGACAACGAGCTCGATCTCGTCCCGGGAATAGTTGCGATGCTGGAGCCAACCATCATCACCCCCGACGGATTGCTCGGGATTTTCTTTGGACGAACCTATGTCCTCACCGACGGCGGGCACGAACAGGTGACGAAGTTCCCCCACGAGCTGGTCGTGACCTGACCCCCTCGGCCCTTCGGGCCACTCCCCCCAACACTCGCTTCGCTCGTTGGGGGGAGAAACAGCATTCGGGTTTCTCCCCCCGTAGGGGGGAGAGCCGGCGCAGCCCGGGAGGGGGGAGAAGCCGCTCGCTAGCTTCCGAGCTTGTTCGCCAGCCAGCGGAAAGTGGCCGGGGCCCAGTGGTTGAAATGCTTGAAGGCGCAGTGCCCGTCATCGGGGTAGATGCGAGCTTCTTTGCCGGTGGCAGGGCCGGTCTCGAGCATGAAATAGATGTTGCCGATCGGCGCCAGATGGTCGAGCTTGCCGTTGATCATCAGCACCGGCATGGTGATGTTGTCGAGGATCCCTTGCTCGGAGAGCGCCCACCGGGAGAAG
>JAICGW010000004.1 GCA_025922945.1 Acidimicrobiia bacterium
CACGGTTCGGTCCTTGCTGACGATGTCGAGCGAGTGCTGGATGGCGGCTTCCGTCTCGTTGTCCACCGATGACGTGGCCTCGTCCAGCACCAGAACCGGGGGATCGCGAAGAATTGCTCGCGCGATCGAAAGTCGCTGGCGTTGTCCACCGGAGAGCTTCTGACCGCGTTCGCCCACGATGGTGTCGTAACCGAGCGGCAGCTCCTTGATGAATTCCGTCGCCTCAGCCAGGGCGGCGGCCTCTTCGATCTCGGCTTCGGAGGCGTCAGGACGCCCATAAGTCAGGTTCTCGCGCACCGTCCCCTGAAAAAGAAAAACGTCTTGGCCGACATAACCGATCGAGTGGCGGACCGACTCGAAGGAAAGGTTCCGCAGGTCATTGCCATCAAACGTGATGCGCCCCGAGGTGGGGTCGTACAACCGCAGCAAAAGCTTGACCAGAGTCGATTTCCCCGCTCCGGTGGCGCCGACGATGGCATGGGTCTCGCCCGCCGGCACCGTGAGGGTCAGATTGTCGAGAACCAGGCGCCCGTCGGAATAGGCGAAGTCGACGGAGTGAAATTCGATCTCGCCCTGAACCGGATGTGGCAGTCGCCCCGAACCCGGGCGGATGGTGGGAGCCACCGCCAGCAGGTCGAGGATGCGCCGGGTCGATGCCATCGCCCGCTGATAAAGGTCGAAGGTCTCGCCCAGCCGGGTCAGCGGCCACAACAGACGCTGGGTCATGTAAACGAGGACGGAGAAAACGCCCACCTCCATGGCGCCGTCCAAGGTGGCGCGGCCCCCGAGGATCAACGTCAGTGTGAAGCCACAGAGGATGGCGAGTCGAATGATGGGGACGAAGGCCGAGGACAATCGAATCGCATCCCGGTTGGCCACCCGATAACGATCGGACATGCCTTCGACCCGCTCGGACTCCCGCTCCTCGGCCGAGAACGCACGAATGGTGGCGATCCCGCTCAGGTTGTTAGCAAGCAGCGCGCCAAGGTCGCCGGCGCTCTCCCGCACCTTCTGATAGCGCGGCGACAAGCGCTTTTGGTAGATCACCGACCCCCAGACGATCAACGGGATAGGGAGAAAGGCGACCAGCCCCACCATGGGGGAGGCGGCGAAAAAGACGACACCGACAAAGACGACGTTGACGAAGGTGCGGATGAAATCGGAGGCTCCTACGTCGAGGAAACGTTCGAGCTGGTTGACGTCGTCGTTGAGAATCGAAAGCAGCCCACCGGTGGACCGATCCTCGAACCAGGCGATCTCGAGCTCCTGGACGTGGCGATAGGCGTCCATTCGAGCTTCGTGCTCGATGGTCTGAGCCAGATTCCGCCACCCGAGATTGGCGATGTATTCGGTGACCGACTCGATGAGCCAGATGATGAAGTTGATCAAGGCCAGGACCAGCAATTGCTCGAAGCGGCCTGAGATGTCGAAAGCTCGGCCCACGAACGAGTCTGCGCCTCGGACCACCACGTCCACCGCCGCGCCAATCACCAATTCGGGGAGGACATCCGCCAGTTTGTTCAGGACCGACAACGTCGTGGCCCACACCACCTTCTTGCGGTGAGGACCCGCGTAATGCCAGAGCCTGCGGAGCGGAGACGTGCGCTCGTTCACGAGCTCTAGTTTCGTAGATGTTCGGGTAATGCTTTTCGCCAAGTTTCGGTGGCGAGGGTGAGATCGACCGCCGCCCGAACTCCACCGCGATCAAACACGATGGCGTCACCCCCCATCGTCCCGATTCGGAGGAAAGGCACTCCCACCTCACTGCATAAGGCGGTGATGGTGTCATCCGCCACTGCCGGGGCAACGGCCAGGAAGCGGTGAGGGTCTTCGCTGAAAAGGAACCGCCAGTCGCTGTAGGCCACCGACGCCCCCACCCCCGAGGCGATGCAGATCTCGGCCAGGGCCAGACCCGAACCTCCCATCGAAACGTCGTGCAGCACCGGGATGCCAGCTTCGGCCAATCTTCGAGCGGCGGTCACCGCCGCCCGGCCCATGGCGCGATCAGGGCCGGTCGGTCGCCCGCCGACGTGGCCGAAAGTGACCTTCTCGAACGCCGACCCAGCCAAATTCGGTGCCCATTCGTTTCCGACCAGATAGACCGCCATCTCCGGCTCGGCCCGATCGAGCCGGGGAGGTGGCAGTAACAGTTCTTCCACCAAACCGAGCATCCCGATCACCGGTGAGGGGTATATATCGAGACCGTCGGTCTCGTTGTAGAACGAGACATTGCCGCCCACCACCGGGACCCCCAGTGCCTCGCATGCTTCGGAGATCCCTTCGACGGTCTCCCGGAATTGCCACATCACCTCGGGCTTTTCGGGATTGCCGAAGTTGAGGTTGTCAACCACCGCCAGCGGCTCTGCTCCCACCATTGCCACGTTGAGCGCCGCCTCCCAGACGAGGCGGGCCGCGCCCCGGCGAGGGTCGAGGTAGCAAACCCTGCCGTTGCCGTCGGTGCTGAGGGCGAGGCCACGGTCGGTCCCCTTCAATCGCAGCAGGGTGGCGTCATGGCCCGGCCCCACCACCGTGTTGAGGAACAACATGTGATCGTATTGCTCGTAGATCCATGCCTTCGATCCGAGCTCGGGTTCGGCGAGCAGCTGCAATAAGCCGGTGGCGATCGCGGGCTGGGCGACGAATTTGATCGTGTTGGACCAAAGGTCTTCCATCCATCCGGGTTCGCCCAGCGGCCGCTGGTAGCGCGGGGCTTCGGTGGTGAGGGATTGGGCGGGGATGTCGACCACGATTTCGCCGGCGTGGGAGACCACGACGTTTTCCGAACTGGTGACCTCGCCCACCACCGATGCCTCGGTTTCCCATCGCCGGGCGACTTCGATCACCTCGTCGACCCGGTCGGGATGAACAAAGGCCATCATCCGTTCCTGCGATTCCGACATCAGCAACTCGGGAGCGGTCATCTCGGGCTCACGGGTGTGGACCAGATCGAGGTCGACGGTGATCCCGTGTCCGGAACGGGAGACGGGCTCGCTGATGGCACAGGAGAGACCGGCCGCTCCGAGGTCCTGGACGCCCACGACGAGCTTGCGCCGATAGAGCTCGAGGCAGGCCTCGATGAGTTTCTTCTCTGCGAAGGGATCTCCCACTTGTACCGAGGGCCGCTTCTCCAACGAGGTCTCGTCGAAGGACGCCGAAGCGAGGATCGAGGCGCCCCCGATCCCGTCGCGCCCAGTGGGAGCGCCGAGGAGAACGGCAATCGTCCCCGGCGGGCCCGAGGTGGCGAGTACCAGATCCTCGGCCCGTAGGAGACCGAGACACATGACGTTGACGAGGGGGTTGTCCGAGTAATGCTCGGCGAAGGCCAGCTCACCCCCGACCGTCGGGACCCCTACGGCGTTCCCATAGGCGGCAATCCCACTCACAACTCCCGCGAACAGGTATCGGTTGCGCGGTTGATCGAGGGGACCGAATCGCAGCGAATCCCAGAGGGCAATCGGACGGGCCCCCATGGTGAAGATGTCCCGGATGATCCCCCCTACCCCAGTGGCCGCTCCTTCATGGGGCTCCACGAACGAGGGGTGGTTGTGGCTTTCGATCCGAAGAGCGGCCAACCACCCCTCCCCGACATCGACGACCCCGGCGTTCTCCCCGGGACCGACCACCACCCAAGGCGCCTCGGTGGGGAACCGGCGCAGGTGGACCCGAGATGATTTGTAGGAGCAGTGCTCCGACCACATCACCGAGTACATCGCCAGTTCCGATCGACTCGGCTCCCGGCCCAGACGGTGAAGTATCTGCTGGTACTCGTCGTCGGTGAGCCCGAGGCGGGCGTGGAGCGTCAGCACCTCGCCCTCATCGGGCTCGAGGTCGACTTCTTCGGTCCTCATGCCGCCGCGGCTTGGAGAAAGGAGCCGAGGAGGAGGTTGCCGTCGGCGGATCCCAGCCAATCGGCGGACGCACGCTCGGGATGAGGCATTACTCCGACCACGTTGCCGGCCTCATTGGCTACTGCCGCCGCGGCATGCTCCGAGCCGTTGAGGTTGTCGCGGTAGGTGAGCACGACTCGCACCTCTCTCGACCCGGCGACGAAGTTCCCTTCGTAGGAATTGAGCGGTAGGCGGAGATGAGTGCCCCTTTGCATTCCGGCCGTAAGTATTGAACCCTGGTCGGCGACCTCGAGGTCCACCCATTTGCACAGGAAGGAGAGACCGCGGTTGGCGATAAAGCCTCCCGGGAGCAGCCCGGCCTCGCAAAGGATCTGGAAGCCGTTGCAGATCCCCAGCACCGGTCGGCCTGCCTCGGCCATGCTCGCCACGCCTTTCATCACCGGCGAAAGACGGGCGATGGCACCGGTTCGCAGGTAGTCGCCGTGGGCGAAGCCCCCGGGAAGGACGACGCCATCGAATCCGGCAAGGTCGGAATCCGAGTGCCACACGATTTGGGCGTCGGCGCCGAGGTTGCCCAACGCCTCCACGGTGTCGAGCTCACAATTGGTTCCCGGGAAGAGGATCACGGCGACCTTGGTCATGCCTCCACCTCGAGCGTGTAGTCCTCCAAAACCGGATTGACCAGGAGGCGATTGCACATCTCGATAGCCCGCTCCCGGGCCCGGTTAGCGTCGTCTCCTTCCACCTCGAGAGTGATGGAGCGATCGAACCGAACGGTGCTCACTTCGTTGTACCCGAGATCGGTCAACGCCTTTTTCACCGTTGCACCTTCGGGATCGGCGATCTCCGGGCGCCTGGTGATGGCCACCCTGACCCTCAAGCAACGCCTCGCAGGTAATCGGCGAATTCACTTTCGGTTATGCGCTCATACGCCTCGATGTAGCGAGCCCGGGTTCCATCGATCACCGACTGCGGAAGGTGGGGCGCAGGCGGGCTCTGGTTCCAACCGCTCTGGTCGAGCCAATCGCGGACGTACTGTTTGTCGAAGGAGGGGACATCGCTTCCCGGGGCCCACTCGTTCGCCGGCCAATAGCGCGACGAGTCGGGAGTGAGCACCTCGTCGATCAGGATCAGCTCGTCACCGACGGTGCCGAACTCGAACTTGGTATCGGCGAGGATCACCCCTCGCTTGGCGGCATGGGCGGAGGCGGTGAGATAGATCTCGATCGAGCGCCGGCGCAGTTCCTCGTAGGTCTCGTCGCCCACCAAGTTGCGCGCACCCGCTTCGTCGAGATTCTCATCGTGTCCCGTGGCGGCCTTGGTGGCCGGCGTGAAGATCGGTGCCTCGAGGCGGTCGGCGAGGCGCAGTCCTCGAGGCAGATGTTCGGTGGTCGGCCCACCACCGTCGCGGTACTCGCGCCAGGACGATCCGTAGAGATAGCCTCGTACCACACATTCCATGGGAATGACCTTGGCCCGTTTCACCATCATGGACCGGCCCATCCAATCCCGAGGGACGTCGAGCTCGCCGAGATCTGTGCCCAGAAGGTGGTGGGGAGTCGCCAACAGGTCAAAGAAGAAGAGCGAGAGTGCGGTCAGCACCCGCCCCTTGTCGGGAATCGGATCGGGGAGGACGACGTCATAGGCGCTGATCCGATCAGTGGCGACGAGGAGAAGGCGATCGTCGTCGATCGCAAAGATGTCCCGCACCTTGCCGGCTCCGACCTGGCTGAGCCTTCCTTCTCCCACGGCCGACGATCCTACCGGGACGGTACTGTCCGTCGATGCCTCAGAAATTTCGCGATCAGTGATCGACCGCGCACGGGTCGAAGCACGACTGACCAATGACCGCTATGCCGCGGGGCTCGGCATCCACCTGGTGGACGTGACCGAGGACACCCTGACGGTGGGAATGACCGTGACCGACCACCTCACAAATTTTCATGGCGCTACCCACGGCGGGGCAGTCTTCAGCCTGGCTGATTGCGCATTGTCGCTTTACGCCAATTCTTACCCCGAGGACGCATCGGCCATCGATACCCACATGGTGTTCTCTGCCGCCAGTCGCATTGGCGACGAACTCACCGCCACCGCCTCCGAGGTTCATCGCGGCCGCCGGCTGGCGACCTATCGCATTCTGGTGAGACGGACTGACGGCAGGGTCGTCGGCCACTTCACCGGCACCGTCTTCATCGGCTCCTAATCGTTCTCGCACAGGTTCGCGCCTCTAAATCCGGGGGTTTTTGCGCAAGAATGGAATGTGGTCGGTTACGCCCGCGCTCATCCCGTTCGCAGCGGCATCATCGCCGTGGGCGGCCTCATCCTCGGTCTGGTGGCCTTTCTGGTCACCCAGGTTTGGTTCACGTTCGATGCGGTGGCCACCGAGTCCTTTGATCCGGGGCAAGCCTCGCTGGCGCTGGAAAGCCGGTCCGAGGCCGAAGTGGCGGCCGCCATCATCGAGGCTCAGAACCGGGAGGCTCGATTGCGCGAGGTGCGCCGCGACCTGATCCCACCCGATCTCGAAACCGAGTTGCTGGCGCTGCGCTCGGCGGCACTGAGGCGCCCGCCCTACACCAACCGGGCCGCCATTGGCATCGCTCTCCCTGATGAGATGTTCGATGCCTACCTCGGGGTGGGAAGCGACGCCTCCGGGTCCAGGGCCGACACCATCGTCCTCGCGCTCGCCCCCACTGATGGAGCCGCCCCAATTCTGGTTTCGATTCCCCGCGACCTCTATGTCCGGAACCCATGCACCAACGGCTGGAGTCGCATCAATGCCGGTCTCGGCGGATGCGAGGGGTTCGCCAGTGGAACCGAGCTAATCGCCCTCATGGTCGCGGGCTACACCGGGATTCCGGTCGACCATGTGGCCCGGGTCAACTTTGATGGCTTCGCCGCCTTGGTCAACGCCCTCGGAGGGACCTCGATCTGCACCGACTACCCGGCTCGCGACCCGCGCTCCGGACTCGATCTTCCTGGCGGCTGTGTGTGGGCTGACGGCTACACCACTTTGGCCTGGGCCAGGTCGCGCCATACCGAATCATTGATCGACGGCCAGTGGAAGGTCGTGGCCGGGTCCGACTTCGATCGGCAGCGTCGCCAGCAAGACATTCTCTTCCAACTGGCCCGCAACCTCGCCAATTTCGATTCCCTCGGTTCTCTCGGATCTCGTCTGGAGGCGGTGGCCGGAGCGGTCAGGGTCGACTCGGGGTGGTCATTCGGAGATGCGGTGGCAACTGCCTGGAGATACCGCGGCATCGGCAAGGATGGCGTCAATCGAATTGCGGTGAAGGTGAGCGACATGCGCACGTCGGCGGGCGAATTGGTGCTCGCCCCGGCGGTGAACTTCAACGATCTCCTGGCATCGGTCTACGCCGCTGCCGCCCGGTAAATGAACCGAATCGGAATCGATGTCGGTGGAACCAAGATCGAAGGCGTGGTCCTCACCGACGGCGGCGCTGAGCGAGGGCGCCTCCGGGTGGCGACACCCCAGGGTGACTACGAGGCAACTGTCGACCGTATCTCCGGGCTCGTCGACCAGCTCGAGGCGGCCCACGGTCGAACGCCGGGACCCATCGGGATCGGGACCCCGGGGGCCATCGACCCCTCGACCGGTCTTCTCAAGAATTCGAACTCCGTTGCTCTCAACGGCCGGCCTTTCGACGTCGATTTGGAGAAGGCCCTCGGCCGGCCCGTGATCCTTCGAAACGACGCCGATTGCTTTGCACTCTCGGAAGCTCGCGACGGGGCGGCGGCTGGCGCGGCTGTCGTATTCGGCGTCATCATCGGCACCGGGGTGGGGGGCGGGGTAGTAGTCGGGGGGCAGGCCCTGTCGGGGCCAAACGCCATCACTGGGGAGTGGGGTCACAACCCCTTACCGTGGCCGCGAGACGACGAACGCCCCGGGCCTGAGTGCTACTGCGGGCTGCGGGGATGCATCGAAACCTTTCTTTCCGGGCCCGGCTTCGCCGCTCGATCCGGGGCCTCGGCCGCCACCGATGTGATCGACGCCGCCCGACGGGGCGACTCCGCAGCCTTGGCTCAACTCGATCTCTACTGCGATCGGCTGGCTCGTTCGCTCGCAACCATCATCAATGTTCTCGATCCCGACGACATCGTCCTCGGCGGGGGGATGAGCAACGTCGACGAGATCTATCAGCGCGTCCCCGACCTCTGGGCCCGGTACGCATTCACTTCCACCGTGGCCACCCGGCTCCTCAAAAACCGACACGGGGACTCGAGTGGGGTCCGGGGCGCCGCCTGGCTGGTCGGGTGATTTGCGAACCCTGGGTTCGCAGCCGCGCTAGACGCGGATAAAGCTCGGTAGAACGGGCGAACTACGTCGTTATCGCCGCTTTGAGCTGAGCAACTATTAGATGCGGTCGCTTGAGAAAGTCTTCCCACGTAAAACGGAAAATGCGCCAGTCGTGGATGAGCGCGAGATTGTCCCGTGATCGATCCTTCTGAAAGTCCTGGGCCCTGGTGTGCCAGCGACGGCCATCGGCTTCGCAGCCCACGCAACACCAAGGCCAGGCGAAGTCGATCCGTTGGGTTGGGTCCCAGGGAGCCGGATATTGAAACTCCGGTCTCGGAATACCGCCCCGTTCGAATACGCCCATCCCGACCCGTTCCAGAATGGATGCCTTGATTGGCTTCGATCCGTCACGTTCGTTGATAAAGACTCTCATCGGACCTGCGCCAGTGCGGCCACGACGAGCTGTTTCAAGAAACGCATTCTTCAGGTCGCCAAAGTCGACAATCCTGTCCGCCAAAGCTTCATCCCCAACTTTCGCCAGATGCTTCGGATGTAGGACCGCTGCCAGGTCATTCAAGGTTCGCGCTGGGGTTGTTACCCGCATGCCGTCGACCAAGGCTCGGTGGTGACCGAAGAGGTCTATCGAGCGATGAATTCGAACCCCGGGAAAGTTGTGGGTAGTGCTGGCGTGAACGGTTACGACTACTCGTTTCCGAGGCACGAATGGCATGCCCCAAATCTCGGCGGCTGACTCATGTGATGCCGTGGCATCGGGAAGAATTGCCGTCGCCGCCCGCAGTAATCCGTGGTGATTTCCGGTGAAGCCCTTGACTCGATAGATACCCCTTGCCACCGGCGTGAAGACTCCCTGCTTCAGTCTCCAATAGATGGCATCGTCGGATAACCCGATAGAAACCGCCTGATCGTGACCGAGATAGCCGGCCTGAGATGACGCCAGGTCGGCCAATTCGTAGTCGAGTTTCACTCCGCAATAGATGACAGATTTGGCGGGCCATTTGAAGTGATCTGTTCTGCCGACCGATATCCGCGTTCAACGCGGTCACGAACCCAGGGTTCGCAACTGATCTAGGTGTTGACCACCACGACCGGGCATGGACAGGCGTTGAGGATTCGTTCTACCCGGGGCCCGAGGAAGAGGCGGGAGGAAGCCGCCCGCACCCCGGTGCCAAGCACGACCAGATCCGCATTGATACGTCGGGCGGTTTCGAGAATGGCGTCCTCGGGCGTCGGGCCCATGCGGACCTCGGTCTCGGTGGCGATTCCCATTGACTCCCCTACCTGTCGCAGGTCGTCGGTCAGCTGGCGGCCGATTTCGAGCTTGGTTGCCGCCCGGTCAGTCCCGGTGGCGAGGGTCGAGCTATCGCTCGAGACGACGTGGACAACGGTCACCAACGCGTCGGGCTCGGCCACCGCATAGGCGAGTTCTGCAGCTCGCCGGCTATAGGGAGTGCCATCGGTCGGGATCACAATCCGCCGCGGTCGCCAATCCGCTTCAACCGATGCTCCCCGCACTACCAGCGAAGGAATTCCTACCAGCCGCACAATCTCATCAACTACCCCGCCAAAGAGCGCTTCGGAGGTCGAATCGACCTCGCGGGCCCCGAGGACGACGAGGTCGTAGTCACGCTCCGCCTCTTTGAGGACCGCCGCCGCTGGATCCGTGTCCTCCACCACCCGCTTGGTCACACGGGTTTCGACACCGAAGAGCGGCTCCAGTTGATTCAAGAACTCGACTGTTAGGGCTCGGTGTTCACGGTCGGCTACGGAGAACAGAGTGACGGACAGACCGTGATCGCGGGCAAGGTGCCCAAGGAGCACGGCCTCGATGGTCTGGGCTCCGCCATGACTGCCGCCTCGAGGCCGCACAGGGAGAAGAACACGGCGGATGCCTGATACCAGCGAAGCGGCCGCAGCTTCCTCACGACGGAGGCGAGCCGCTTCGTCGGCTTCGGGTTCGACTCGCCGCATCACGTAGCGGAGGGCGAAGGGTGCCATCAGCGAGGTGACGATGGCCATCACCACCACCATCGAATAGACCGGCTGACTGAGAATGCCAAGTGAAAGGCCGATTGAAGCGACGATGATCCCCACCGCCCCGCGGGCATTGAGGCCGCTTCCGAACGCCAGCGCGGTCCAATGCCCCTGCCGGGCGAGGTACCGGGCGCCGAGATAGGCGCCGATCGTCTTCGAAGCCGTCGCCACCCCCACCACCAGCAAAGTGAGCCAGAGGAGTCGGGGCTGAGCGAGACCGGTGATGTCGACCTTGAGGCCGGCGATGGCGAAGAAGATGGGCCCGAAGATTCCCAGCGAAAGGCCCTCCAGCTTCTGGGGTACGTCAGCTGGGAGTCGTCGCATTCGGCCGAAAAGGATCCCGATGGCAAAGGCGCCCAGGACCGCTTCTAAGCCAAGCGCCTGGGTGAAGGCGCCCCAGGCGAATGCGAGAGTCACGACCAACGTCAGCAGCCGGTTCTCGCTCGTCATCCGATCTTGGACCAAACCCAGAGATCGAGTCACGATGTAGCGGCCCAAGAAGGCAGTAATGAACACAAACGCCACGACAATTGCTACCGCTCTCAAGATCGCACTCGGAACCACCCGGCCGAGGGAGGCCAAGGACGTGACGATTCCGAGCAGCGTCCACCCGGTGATGTCATCGATCATGGCCGACGCAATAATCGTTTGGCCGATGTCGCGCCGGAGGAGGCCGAGATCGCGTAACACCTTGGCCAGAACCGGGATGGCGGTGATCGACAATGCCGCGGCGAGAAAGAGGGCGAAAACCAGACGATCCGATCCGGGGATGAGATCCTCGGGAAACCAGTAGCCCAGTAGAAGGCCCGCGAAAAGGGGAAGGATTAGCCCACCTAGGGCTGCCGCGAAGGCGATTCGGGCCTTCTGTCTGATCAGCGCCAGATCTGTCTCGAAACCGATCACGACGAGGAGGAACATCACCCCGAAGAGACCCACCACTTCGAGCAGATGACCTTGAGTGGCGTTTTGGGGAACGGTCCAGCTGCCGAGTGTCGGACTGACCGCTCCCAGCACCGAAGGACCGAGGAGCACGCCGGCCAGGATCTCGCCGATCACGCTGGGCTGGCCAAGTCGCGAACTCAACTCACCCAGGCCGCGCGCGACCACGAGGAGGACGGTGATCATTACCAGCAGGTGGAGGATGTCGCCGTGAGGAGCGGCCGCGAAGGTGCCGCTCATCCAGTCCTTTGGTCGGACAACGTGACCGATGCCAGCCTCGCGAACACCACTTCGGTATTGGAAAGAAACGCCTCCGGACGAAAGCAGTCTTGGAGAACCTGGGGCGACAGGCTTACGCGGGGATCGTCGGCCAGCAGCTGTTGAAAGTCGCTTCCTTGGTCCCAGCTCTGCAAAGCGTTCTCCTGCACGAGGCGATAAGCCTCGTCTCGACCGACGCCCGACTCCACCAAGGCGAGCAGGACCTTCTGGCTGTAGACCAAACCACGAGTGGCCTCGAGGTTGGCTTTCATCCGCTCCCGGTCGATTATCAACCCCTCGAGCAGATCCTTCATCTTCTCGAGCATGTAATGGAGCAGCAGGCTGGCGTCGGGAAGGGCAACTCTTTCCGCCGAGGAGTGGCTGATGTCCCGCTCGTGCCAGAGAGCGACGTTCTCGAGACCCGCCGAGGCGTAGCCACGGAGCAGACGGGCCATCCCGGTGATGCGCTCGGAGACGACGGGGTTCCGTTTATGGGGCATGGCTGAAGAGCCCTTCTGGCCGGGTCGAAACGGCTCTCGGACTTCTCCCACCTCCGAGCGTTGGAGATGGCGGATCTCGGTGGCAATTCGCTCGAGGGTGGCGCCGGTGAGGGCGATCGTCCCCAAGAATTGGGCATGGCGATCGCGGGCGGTGACCTGAGTCGAGGCCGGCTCGGGCGTGAGGCCGAGCGATTGACAGACGTAATCCTCGATCTCGGGAGGGGTATGGGCGTAGGTGCCCACCGCCCCGGAGATCTTGCCGACCGCCACCGCCTCTGCCGCCGCCACCATCCGCTCGTGGTCGCGGGCCAGCTCGAAGGCCCAGCCGGCGGCTTTGAGGCCGAAGGAGGTGGGCTCGGCCCAGATGCCGTGAGTACGGCCGAGCATCGCTGTGTTTCGTTCCGCCAAAGCCATCCGGCGAGCGCTGGCAAAGAGATCCCTGATCCCATCGATGAGAAGTCGGGCGGCCTCGCCGAGAACGGAGCCCCCGGCCGTGTCGAGGACGTCGGAGGAGGTGAGTCCGAAATGGATCCACTCCCCACCGGTGGGGACTCTCTCCCCGAGGAGATCGACAAAGGCGGCGAGATCATGGTCCGTGACCTTCTCCCGCTCGGCCACCTCCTCGGGAGATGGGACTTGGGCTTCTCGCAAACCCTCGATCGCCGCGACCGGAGCCACGCCCAACTTCCCCCACCCCTCGAGTGCCAGCAGCTCGACCTTGTGCCACATCTCGAGGCGGTGGGCATCTGACCAGATGGTCGCCATGGCGGGCAGCGAGTAGCGGCCGATCACGGGGGTGAGGGTACCCCGGGGGCCTACTCTCCCCATTCCCGTGCGGCGACTGACCCTTTCACAAGCGCGCCGAACAGCTCTTGCCGCTCAAGGCTTTGCTGATCCGCGGCCCCAGGGCCGTGTTACACGCCAGCACATCCGGCGGTCGTTGAAGCGGACTGGCGTCATCCAAATCGACTCGGTCAATGTCGTCGCCCGCGCCCACTACCTCCCTCTGTTCGCCCGGATTGGCAACTACCCGATGTCACTCCTCGACGAGATGACATGGGGACCGCAGGCCGAGCTTTCCGAGTACTGGGCGCACATGGCCTCGATCGTTCCCAAAGCGGATTGGCCCCTGTACCGACACCGAATGGAGTCGAAGTGGCATTTCGCCGAGCGCTGGATCAACGAGAACCCCGGTGGGGTGGAGCGAGTCATCGCCCAGATCCGGGAGCAAGGCCCGGTCCGGCCCTCCGATCTCGAGGCTCATCAGACGGGTCTCGGTCCCTGGTGGGAGTGGTCGCCAGCCAAGATCGCGCTCGAGGGACTCTTCCTCCGCGGCCGGCTCGGTGTCCCCAAGCGGCTCAACTTCGTTCGCTTCTACGATCTGGTGGAAAGGGTCATCCCCGCAGAAATCCTCGCCGAGGACATACCGGTTGCCGAGCAGCGGAAGGAGTTGCTGCGCCGAGCTCTCCGCCACCAGGGCGTCGCCACCTTTGCCGACCTCACCGACTATCACCGTCAGTCCAACCAAGCCTGCAAGCCCCTGATCAAGGAGCTTGTCGAGGCCGGCGAAGCCGTTGAGGTCGAGGTGGAGGGATGGAAGGAGAAGGCCTATCTCGACCCGGCTGCCTCAGTCCCGCGAAAGCTCGAGGCAGTGGCCTTTCTGTGTCCGTTCGATCCGGTGATCTGGTTCCGTCCCCGGACCGAGCGCTTGTTCGACTTCCACTACCGGATCGAGATTTACACCCCGGCTCCGAAGCGCACCTTCGGCTATTACGTCTTTGCCATCCTCTGTGATGGCGAACTGGTCGGTCGTCTCGATCTCAAGGCAGACCGAGCAAGATCGGCCCTGATAGTTCGGGGTGCTTTCGTCGAGCCGGGTCAGGCTCCGGAGTCGATCGCCTCCCGGGTTAGACCGGAACTGAAAACCATGGCGGAGTGGCTCTCGCTCGAGGATGTCATCGTCGAGCCCAATGGGGCTTTGGCCGCTCCGCTGGCGAGGGCTTAGCCAACCGAGCTCGGTACCGTCATTCGATGCGACGAACTGTCGTGGCGGCGGTGGTGGTGTTGACCGCCTGCACGTCGGCGCCTGCGGAGCCGACGAGTGCGTCCTCGACGGCCGCAACGGTCGCCACCAGCCTGGTGCCAACCACGCTTTCAGCCGTGACCACCGCTTCCCCGACCACCGACACCACGGCCTCTCCGGAAGTTGAGTTTGAGGTTGCAACCTTTCCGGTCGCGGCCGGCTCGCGACCGCATGACGTCGCGCCGGCAACAGATGGCGGCGTCTGGTACAC
Organism: Acidimicrobiia bacterium; assembly: GCA_025922945.1. GTDB lineage: Bacteria > Actinomycetota > Acidimicrobiia > Spongiisociales > ZC4RG35 > JACCTH01. The sequence continues at coordinate 14,147 of JAICGW010000004.1, forward strand.
GGCCCAGCGGCGCGGTGCCCTGGGCTGGCTTGATCCCGTGACAGGGGAGACGCGGGAAACACCGCTCGGTTCTAATTCGGCTCCCCACGGGGTGATCGTCGGACCCGACGGCGCTCCCTGGATCACCGATGGGGGACTCAATGCGATCGTCCGCGTGGATCCCACCTCCCTCGCCGTGCAAACCTTTCCGCTCCCCGCTGCGGCGCCGTCGGCCAACCTCAATACCGCCGCCTTCGATGGCGAGGGCATCCTCTGGTTCACCGGACAGGCCGGGTGGTATGGGCGGCTTGACCCCGCGAACGGAGCCATCGAGGCTTTCGCCGCCCCTCGCGGGTCGGGTCCGTATGGCATCGCCGCCACACCCGCAGGTGACATCTATTTCAGTTCGCTCGCCGGGAGCTATCTCGGAGCGGTCGATCGATCGAGCGGTGCTGTCGAGGTCATCGATCCTCCCACCCCCGGGGCAGGACTGAGGAGGGTCTGGTCGGACTCGGGCGGTCGCCTCTGGGTGAGTGAGTGGAATGCGGGACAGGTGGGGGTGTACGACCCCCAAGCTGAGGCCTGGGGGGAGTGGCGGCTACCCGGCGACGCTCCTCAGGCGTATTCGGTCTTTGTCGACGAGGCAGACGCCGTTTGGCTGACGGATTTCGGCGCCAACGCCATCGTCCGCTTCGATCCGCAAACGGAGTCCTTTCTCAGTTTCCCCTCCGACGTCAATCCGGCGAACGTTCGGCAGTTGCTCGGCCGACCAGGCGAGGTGTGGGGGGCGGAGTCCGCTGCCGACCGGCTGGTGGTGATCCGTACCGTCTCGGACTAGCCCGCCAACGTATCTGCGGCCAGCTGCGCCCGGTAATCGCCCAGACGCTTAGTGAGGTCTGGGTCATCGACCGCCAGGATCGAAACCGCCAGCAGGGCGGCATTGACTGCCCCGTCGATGGCAACGGTGGCCACCGGGATTCCGGTCGGCATTTGGACTGTGGCGAGCAGCGAGTCAAGACCGTCGAGGGATGCTTTCAACGGCACCCCGATCACGGGAAGAAGTGATTTGGCCGCCATGACACCGGCGAGATGGGCTGCTTTGCCCGCTCCGGCAATGATCACCTTGAAACCGTTGGCGGCGGCCTCGGCCGCAAAGGAGATGGCCTCATCCGGGGTCTTGTGAGCCGAAAGCACCCGGGTCTCGGACTCGACCCCGAACCGTTCAAGCATCTGCCCGGCCTTCTCCATCACCGGGCGATCAGATCCCGAGCCCATGACGATCGCCACCTTCATTCGCTCACCCTATCTGGGCGGCGATGTCGCCTCGGAACTGGGCTCCCGGGAACTCGATCCGATCGAGGGCGTCATAGGCGGCGGCGCGTGCGGAGGCCAGGTCCGACCCAGTCCCGACGACATTGAGCACCCGGCCCCCACCGGAGACCAACTGCTTTCCGGCCAACGAGGTTCCCCCATGGAAGAGGAGGGCGTTGGGCTCGAATGAACCAGTTCGAATCGGAATTCCCCTGCGAGGTGATTCGGGGTAGCCCGGTGCCGCTACGACCACGTTGACGAAAGCGTCCGGTGACCATTTCAGATCCACGGTCGCCAGTTGTTCATCAAGACCGTCCTCGATCACATCGAGCAAGTCGTTCTCAAGTCTGGGGATGACGACTTGCGTTTCGGGGTCCCCCAGGCGGCAATTGAATTCGAGGACGCTCGGACCGGTCTCGCCCAGGACCAGGCCCGCATAGAGGAAGCCGGAATAGCGATTGCCTTCCTCCTCCAGTGTGCTGAGCACCGGCCGGAAGACTTCCTCGGTGGCGAACGACAAGAGAGACTGGGGGAGATCGGGAACGGGCGAATAGGACCCCATCCCACCGGTGTTGGGTCCGCGGTCGCCATCTCGCAGCCGCTTGTAGTCCCGGGCGGGCTCGAGAACCGCCACCTCGCGGCCGGCGCACATTGCGAAGACGCTGACCTCCGGACCGGAGAGGAACTCCTCGATGATGACGGCCGGTCTTCCGAAGGCGCCTCCCAGGCAACGGCGCACCCACTCCGCCGCCTCTTTCTTGTCGTCGGTGACGACGACACCCTTCCCGGCGGCGAGCCCATCTGCCTTGACCACGAATGGTGGGGTCTGGGATTCGAGGAATTCGAGCGCCGAGGTCAGATCCTCGAACTCGGCCCAGGCCGCGGTGGGAACGCCAGCGCGCTTCATCACTCCTTTGGCATAGGCCTTCGAGGACTCGAGCTGGGCGGCGGACTGGGTGGGTCCCCAGACCGGAATTCCCACCGCCAGCAGGTGATCGGCCAATCCTGCCGCCAAAGGCGCCTCGGGTCCGATCACGACGAAATCGACCCGATGGTGCTGCGCCTCTTCGGTCACCGCCTGACCGTCAAGAGGATCGATACCCTCGAGAGTCGGACCCAGCTCGGCCAGGCCGGGATTCCCGGGAAGAGAAAGCAGCGAACGCACCCGGGGGCTTTGTGCCAGCTTCCATCCCAGGGCGTGCTCCCGTCCACCCGATCCGATCAAGAGGACCTTCATAGGGAGATGAGCTGGCGTCGCTCTGGCCCCACCGATACCCAGCCGATCGGGACACCCGTCTGCGCGGCGACGAACTCGAGGTAGTTCCGCGCCTGAGCGGGGAGATCCGAAAAGCTTCGGATCGAGGAGATGTCCTCTCCCCATCCTTCGAAGGTCTCGTAGACGGGCCTCGATTCATATAGCACTCGATGCTGGCGGGGGAACTCCCGGTGCATTTCCTCTCCGGATTGATAGGCCACGGCGATCTTGATCGAATCGAAGCCAGAAAGCACATCGAGCTTGGTGACAAAGAGCTTGGTGATTCCGTTTACCCGGACGGCGTAGCGCAGGGCGACAAGGTCGAGCCAACCGCAACGGCGTTTGCGCCCCGTCACCGTGCCGTATTCCCCGCCGACCTCAATCAGACGCTCGCCGGTCTCATCGGTGAGCTCGGTCGGAAAGGGGCCGGTTCCCACTCGGGAGATGTAGGCCTTGGCCACCCCGACGACGTCCCCGATACTGCCCGGACCAATTCCTGCGCCCACCACCGCCCCTCCCGAGGTGGGGTTGGAGGAGGTGACGAAGGGATATGTCCCGTGGTCGACATCGAGCATCGTTCCCTGAGCTCCCTCGAGGAGGACCGAGCGCCCGTCGGCGAGTGCCTCCCAGAGCAGGAGTGAGCTGTCGACGACATGGGGAAGGAGCCGAGGGGCGAAAGCCAGGTACTCGTCTGAGATCGCCTGCGCACTCATCGCCAGCTGGTTGTAGACCCGGGTGAGGATGCGGTTCTTGTCGTCGAGAGCGGTCTCGACTTTCTTGCGAAAGATGGCGGGATCGAAGAGGTCCTGCACCCTGATTCCGGTTCGAGAGAACTTGTCGGTGTAGGCGGGGCCGATGCCTCGCTTGGTGGTACCTATCTGGTTGCGACCGAGGTATCGCTCCATGATCGAGTCGAGCTTGCGGTGGTACGGCATGATCAAGTGGGCGTTGCTCGAGATCCGGAGCCGCCCCGGCTCGATGCCACGAGAAGAGAGCATGTCCATCTCCTCGATGAGCACCTTCGGATCGATGACGCAGCCCGATCCGATCACTGGTGTGCAGGCGGGATATAGAACCCCGGATGGGATCAGGGAGAGCGCGATTCGTTGGTCGCCGACGATGATGGTATGTCCGGCGTTGTTCCCGCCCGCGTAGCGAACCACGTAGTCGGAGGACTCGGCGAAATAATCGGTGACCCGTCCCTTGCCCTCGTCACCCCACTGAGCACCCAAGACGACTGTGGCGGGCATGCCGGGGCACGGTACCGCCACGGCCGCTGGCATTGCCCCGAAGTAAGACCAATAGCATGAGAAGGTGTCCCCCTCGAAGGCGGTTCTGACGGCTTCGGACCTAGACCGCTTTCGTGGGTTGCAGGCATCTCTCTCCGAAACCTGGCCTTACATGACCACCCGGCGGGTGGGAGACACTCCGCGCACGCTGATCGTCATCAACTCGATGAATATGGAGTTGCCCGCTCACATGTACCCGGTGGTGCCCGCCTACGAAGAGCGGTTCCTTTTCTTGATGCTCGCCGCGGTCAAGAACCCCGGGACCCGGGTGATATATGTCACCTCCCAACCGATTCTTCCCCGACTGGTCGATTACTACATGTCGTTGATGCCGGGGTCACGACCACCCGGCGTGGATGAGAGGGTGGAGCTGGTGTCTGCGGGAGACGGCTCCGCTCGTCCCTTGATCGACAAGATCCTCGAGCGACCCCTCCTGATTCAACGGCTCAAGAAACTTGCCACTGCCAGTCCGTTTCGGGTGATCTTTCCCTTCAACACCACCGAGAAGGAAGTTCTCCTGGGAAATCTCCTCGATACCCCCGTGTACGGGCCCGATCCCACGTTGGCCTCTCTCGGTTCGAAAAGCGGGAGCCGCCAGGTGTTCGCCGAAGCCGGAATTCCCTATCCCGACGGGGTGGAGGGCGTTTTTACCCACGGCGACGTGATTGCAGCATTGGAGAAGCTGCGAGTGACAAATCCCTCGCTCCGGGAGGCGATGGTCAAGCTCGACGACCTGGCAGGGGGTTTGGGCAATGCTGTGGTGTGGCTGGAGGGCGTCGGCTCCGAGTCCGATCTGCGCCGACGTGTGGAGAATTTGGAGGTCGAAGACAACGCGGTGGGAGCCGAGGAGTTTCTCGCCGCTCTCGCCCGGCGGGGAGGAATCGTCGAGGAGCGAATCGAAGGCGATGACTTTCGGAGTCCGAGCGTGCAAATGCGTGCCAGCCCTTTTCACCAGGTGGAGGTCCTCTCGACCCACGACCAGGTGTTGGGAGGTGCAACTGGACAAACTTTTCTCGGTTGCCGGTTTCCAGCCGATCCTGGATACGGGGTCCAGATCGCCGAGCTCGGCACCCGGGTCGGTCAGGTTCTGGCCGACAAGGGCGTCATCGGTCGTTTCGGCATCGACTTCGTTGTCGTCCGTCGGGATGAGGGATGGCAGCCCTACGCAATCGAGATCAATCTTCGAAACGGTGGCACCACTCATCCCATGCTCACGCTCAGCGCCCTGACTGACGGCGAATTCGACCCTCTCACCAACACCTTCCCGGTCGAGGGGGGCCAAAGGTTCTACGTCGCCACCGATCATCTGGAGGACGAGTCGTATCGCACGCTCACCACCGACGACGTCCTCGATCGGACCGGAGACCACCGTCTGAGCTGGAGTGAGGAGACCAAAACCGGCGTCGCCCTCCACCTCGTCAGTGCAGTGGCGGTGGCCGGGCGCCTGGGGATAACCGCCGTGGGGACGAGCGCCGAGGATGCCGATCGCCGTTATCAAAGAGCGGGCCAGGTGATCGCCGAGCTAGCTGGGACCGGGCTGTAACAGAGCCTTAACAATCGAGCAACCGCGCAGAAACTCCGCTTCCGCCACAATGCCCGGTCGCAAAAGGACAGCAAGTAAGGAGTGACCTGCATGGCGAAGTCGCCGGCTGACGTTCTCAAGATGGCCAAGGACGGCGATTACGAATTCGTCGACCTTCGTTTCTGCGATCTGCCCGGGCAGGTCCAGCACTTCACAATCCCGATCAAGCAATTGACCGAGGACGGGTTTGAAGAGGGTTACGGCTTCGATGGCTCCTCGATCCGGGGGTTCCAGGCCATCCAGGAGTCGGACATGCTGCTCATTCCGGACCCCACGTCGGCAGTCGACGATCCGTTTCGCAGCCGCAAGACGCTGTTGCTCTATTGCTTCGTCCACGACCCGCTAACCGGCGAGCCGTATGATCGCGATCCGCGCTACGTCGCCAAGAAAGCAGAGGCGTATCTCGCCTCGACCGGCATTGCCGAGACTTCTTACTGGGGACCGGAAGCCGAGTTTTATATCTTCGACTCGGCCCGCTTCGGTCAGAACCAGCACTCGGCCTTCTACTTTGTTGATTCCGAAGAAGGTGCCTGGAACTCAGGCCGCGAGGAGCCGGGGGGGAACCTCGGCTACAAGCCCCGGTACAAGGAGGGCTACTTCCCCGTTCCCCCCACCGACCACTTCCAGGACCTTCGATCGGAGATGACCGCCTCCCTCGAAACTGCCGGGATCGAGATCGAGGTCCAGCACCATGAGGTGGGTACTGCCGGCCAGGCCGAGATCGACATGCGCTTCGACACCCTCTTGCGGATGGCCGACAAGGTGACCCTCTACAAGTACATCGTGAAGAGCGTGGCCTGGGCTCATGGCAAGACGGTCACGTTCATGCCCAAGCCCATCTTCGAGGACAACGGCTCGGGGATGCACACCCATCAATCGCTCTGGTCGGACGGGAAGCCCTTGTTCTACGACGAGGCGGGTTATGCCGGTTTGTCGGATATGGCGCGCTGGTACATCGGGGGATTGCTCAAGCATGCCCCGTCGGTGCTGGCTTTTGCCGCGCCCACCACCAACTCCTACCGACGCCTGGTGCCCGGTTACGAGGCTCCGGTCAACCTCGTCTACTCATCGCGCAACCGCTCCGCGGCGATTCGCATCCCCCAGTACAGCCAGAAGCCGGCCGCCAAGCGGCTCGAGTTCCGTTGCCCCGATCCGAGCTGCAACCCCTATCTCGCCTTCTCGGCCATGCTTCTCGCCGGGCTCGACGGAGTGCAGAACCGGATCGAGCCTCTCGATCCAGTGGATAAGGACATCTATGACCTTCCACCCGAGGAGTTGCGCAACCTTCCCTCGGTGCCGGGATCGCTTGATGAGGCGCTGGCCGCCCTAGAAGCCGATCACGACTTCTTGCTGTCCGGGGGCGTGTTCTCCAAGGAGCTCATCTCGACCTGGATCGAGTACAAGCAGACCCGTGAGGTCGATGCCATTCGCCTCCGTCCCCATCCCTACGAGTTCTACCTCTTTTACGACGTATGAGTGTTTCTCCCCCGTAGGGGGAGCCAGCCGGCGAAGCCGGGTAGAGGGGCTAGAAGATCTCGGGGCACCAGGGCGCTGGGTCCCAGGAGAACATGGCGTCGGCTCGGGCCAGCGCCTGGTGATCTCCAGAGAGGCGCCCTGCGCGGGCGAAGGTTCGCAGACGGGACCAGCCGAGATAGACGGCTCCCAGGTCCTCGAGGTCGAGAACGATCTCGGGCTCCCGATCGGTGTGAGAGCAGGATGCTCCCTCCGGCCCTGCCTCGAGAAGCAGCCGATGGACACGACCGTCCAGGGGGTCGTGGGCTTCGATTACCAGCTCGCCCTCGACCGAGTAGTGGCGAGCGGCGAGCGCCTTGACCGGGTCCTGTAGCCGCACCCAAATCCCGTCGCCGGGTCGCAGCGTTGTCCTGCGCGGGGCGGCGAGGAAACTAAAAAGGGGGTCCTGAGAGGATCGAAGGTTCGCGGTGACCTCCTTCGCCAGATCGTGGTTGAGGATGAACGACCAGAGGCCTGACCACGACTCTGGCGTCTCTGCCACGAGATCGCTCACCACGATCTCACCGTTCGGATTGCCCGCCGTCCACCTTTCCTTCTGGCGGTAGATCACATAGCCGTCGCCGTGGCTGGCCAATCCGTAGCGAAGACTGGTGGCCCCATCCCGCTCACTCTTGGGATCGAGGAACCAGCGCCCCGACCACCAGGCCTCGTTGCGGGCATACATTCCCGGCCACGTCGGCCTCAGCTTGTCATGGATAGCAGGCAGCACTGCCCGCGCTTGGTCTGAGGTGATCAGCTCGACGGGCGCAGGGGCTGGCGCCAATCGATGGAAGCCCGCGTGTGCCGTCGGTGCCTTGACGTCTATCGCGTTGGACGCGGTCCCGAAGCCAAAGCGTCCGTAGATCGAAGACTCCGACGCCCAAAGGGCGGCGATGGGCTCCTCGCGTTCGGCCACATCCTCAAGATGGGAGAGCATCATCTTCCGCAGCAATCCCTGCCGGCGATGCGTGGGAAGAACTGCGACCATCGTCGTTCCCCCGGCTGGCAAGACCGCACCCGGAACCGTTAGTTGCAGGGAGAAGGCGCCGAGAGTGGCGACCATCTTCTCCTCGTCGTAGGCGTTGCGGGATCGCTCAGGCTCCCACAGGGTGTGGAACCGATCGAGGGTCTTCTCGTTGGGGTCGAAGCCGAAGGCGTGTCCCATAACCCGTCTAAAAGAGGCCGCCTCGTCTGGGGCCGCCGGACGAATCTCGATTGACATTTGCTTAACCCCCGGCGGCGGCGATCGCCTCGGCGAATGCGGTTACCGCGGCATCGAACGCAGCCACCGCCGTTCGGCGTCCCTCCCCGGTGTCGGGACTCGGCGCCCTGAGGCCGGCGAGGGCGTTGTTGGCCGCTTCCGCCGCCTGCTGGGCCGCGGCGGCGATGGCGTTGTGAGATTCGGTCAACGCCGGAGGCGGCGCCACCGCCCCCAGTTCCGCCGCCAGGGCCGACGCGCCTTCGGCCACGGCAACAAAAGCGTCTTCGGCTTGATCGAAGGTGACCGTGCGAGGGTTGGCATCCCATCCGCTATTGGCAGCGGCCAACTGTGTCTGCATTTCGGTCATCCGCGTTTGATAGGGGGCGAGGCTGTCGAGATATGCCATGGTGGCCTCGTCGAGGATGACCGGCTGGCTTGTAGTCGTGTCGTCACCAATAGTTGTGGTCGAAGCCCCGGTGGTGGTGCTGCCGTCATTCTCTGAGCCCTGGGCCGCCGATGGCAACTCTCGAACGAAGAGGTAAGTGAACGCCACCATCGCCAAAACCACGAGAGGGAGCATCCACCGGCCGGGCTTGGGGTCGTAATTGGTCGGCGCCGTCATGAGTCGGTCAAGGGTAGTGAGGCGGCACCGGTTTCCCCTCAATGCAGAGGTCTTGAAGCGGGCCGCGGCTGTTTGTAGGTTCGAGCGGTGAGCGAGCGCTCCCATGACGACGAGGAATTCGAACGCATCCCCTGGGGTCATCTCAACTCGTCGACACCTGGGGGGCCGGTCAACTGGCGACTCGTCCTCTACGGTCTGGCGGGAGCCATCGCGGTGGCCGGGATCACAGCCTCGATCGTCTCTGCAACGAGGCCGGCACCGCCGCTTGTGACCCTGGCGGCAACTACGACAGTGGGCGCCACGACTCCCAGCGTCCCGACCACCAACGCGGTCCCGGTCAGCGAGGCCGACCTCATGGCTATACCCGCGGCGCCCGGAGAAGCCGCCGCTTGGGCGGAGATTCTGACGGAAAGCTATTGGGGAGTGGATGGCACCGGGGCAACGGGCCTGGCTGCCTACTTGCCCCCAGATTCACCTCTGCCTGCTCCTGCCGTCGGTCAGCGTGTGTTTGTCGAATCGGCGCGGGCGCTATCCGTAACGGAGGAGAGTCCTGGTGCTTACCGGGTGGTGGTAAGGGCGAGTTTGCTGTCCGCGGTCGGAACCGAGGAGTACCAGCGCCTTCCCGCCCGAGGTCTGGCGTGGACCCTGCGCTGGCAACGGGAAGGCTGGCGCCTGCTCGACCTGCCGGAGCAAATCGAGGTACCACTTCTGCTACCAGCCGACCCGCTTCCCGCAGCCGAGATTCCCGAGCTGATCCGGTCGGCCGCCTCTCAGGCCGGGTCGGTCCTCACTGGAGGTCCGGTGGGCGAGCTGTGGCGGGTAGTAATCGCGGTGGAAGACCCAGCCGGCGGCACCTGGCCAATGGTGCGGTGGTTCTCCCCAGACGGAGTTCCCGTCCCCGGCTAGCACCTAAAGCATGCGGTTCAGCAGACCATCCCGATCGACGAGCTGATGCTTGATCACCAAACCGACATGAAGGGCGAAGACGGCGAAGAAGACCAGATGGGTGGCGATGTGCACGCCTTCGAAGACGTCTTCGACCTCGCTGTCATCGAGGGTATCCGAGATCTCCACCTCACCTATGAGGGGTAGTGGCCTCTCATCTGCCAACGCCAGGGCCAGACCGGACAGGGGTATGGCCAGTACCAGGACGTAAAGAATTCGCTCGACAGTGTGTGAATAGCGCCTCTCGAATGGAGTGAGGGTTGGGGCCCAGGGCGGGAGGCCTTGGCGGCGCCGCCATGTGAGGCGGAAGATGGAGAGCACCAGGATCGTGATCCCGAGCAAGGCATGAAGGGTGAACAACCGATCCTCGATGAGGTCGTCGTCCTCGAGGCGCGCGAGCGTGTAACCAACCAGGAACTGGCCGGCCATGAGAAACAAGATTCCCCAATGAAAGATCTTGGTGACGGGGTGATACCCGCGAGCCGACGAGTCGTCCAAGCCGGCTAGCCGAAATGATCGGCGAGGATGTCAGTGGCGGCAGGGATGATCTCGCCCCAATCCGCTTCCGCCGTCTTCGAGATCGTCACGAAGTCGGCTGTTAGAAACACACTCGTGACGCCCGGCAACGCTAAGAGACCGGAGGCCATTTCGTTGTCGGTCGGCTGGGAGGGAACGAATGTCGCGGGCCCGCCGACTGGCTTGCCGATGGTGAACTTGACGGCGTTGGGATTGGGAGTGGGATCTACCTGCATGATTCGATTGTGCCCGTGAATTCGAAAAATGTCGTTGGCGTCGACGTCGGCGGGACCTTTACCGACTTCGCCCACTGGGACGGTGCGCAGCTACGGACCGACAAAGTCGGGACCACTTCGGAGCAAAGCCATGCGATAGTGGCCGGACTCGCTTCGTTCGAACCCGAGCTTCTCCTGCATGGAACGACAGTGGCGACGAACGCTCTCTTGCAGCGAAAGGGCGGTCGCACGCTGCTCGTGACCGATCGGGGTTTCGAGGACCTGATCGAGATCGGACGGCAAGTGCGGCCTTCGCTCTATGACTCGAATGCCGATCGAGCCACCGCCCTCGTATCTCGGCATCACCGCCTCGGCTGGGGATCGAAGGAGAAGCTTGTTTCCCAAATCGAGTCCCTTGCTCCCGAGGCGGTGGCGGTGGCGCTGTTGAACTCATTCGCTGACCCAGCGTCCGAGCAGGCGATCTTGGGAGCCATCACCGACCGCTTTCCGACCCTGTCGGTGAGCATCTCCTCTGAGATCAACCCCGAGTTCCGGGAATATGAACGGATCGCCACCACGGTCTTGAATGCCTACCTGCAGCCCGTGGTCGCTCGGTATTTGCGCGCCCTTGACGAGCGTCTCGGCGGCCGGATCCTGGTGATGAGATCGTCGGGCGGGCTCACGTCGATCTCCGGTGCAACGTCGCTGGCCGCCTCAATTCTTCTCTCTGGTCCCGCGGGGGGCGTGGTGGCTGCGGCCGCCTGCGGACGCGCTCATGGTTGGGCGCGGGTCATCTCCTTTGATATGGGCGGAACCTCGACCGATGTTTCCCGGATCGAGAACGGCGATCCGCAAATGGCCGGGGAGCGGACTCTCGACGGCCTGGTGTGCCGGATGCCCTCGGTGGCCATCCACACCATCGGAGCCGGCGGTGGTTCGATCGGGTGGGCGGATCGAGGTGGAATCCTTCAGGTCGGGCCCCACAGCGCCGGTGCGGTTCCGGGACCGGCCTCATACGGGAGAGGGGGCGAAGAACCCACCGTCACCGACGCCAATCTCATAGTCGGGCGTTTGGGCTCGGACACCGAGCTGGCGGCGGGGACCAAGCTCAATTCCCAGCTCGCTCAGCAGGCAATGGCGGGTCTGGGAGCAAAGCTCGGACTCGAACCGCTAGCCGCGGCGACCGGCATGCTCGAGATCGTCAACACCCACATGGAAGGGGCGCTTCGCCGGGTGACCATCGAGGAGGGGGCCGACCCGCGCAGCGCGGCGTTGATGGCCTTCGGGGGAGCGGGCGGGCTCCATGCGACGAGTGTCGCCAGAGCCCTGGGAATGTCGGCGGTCCTGATTCCCCCACATGCGGGTGTGTTCTCTGCTTTAGGCCTGCTTCTCTCGCCCCAGCGTCAAGATGTCGTGCAAACGGTGCGTCTGCGCGCTGACCTCAGCGATCTCGATCACACCCTGGCGCAACTGGAGGAGCGAGCAACTCGGGAGATGGAGGTTTCCCTCGGCGCTTCCCCTTCGGTGTTGACTTCATCCATCGACGCTCGCTATCGAGGTCAATCGCATGAGACCAACGTTTCCTACCAGAGAGGAGCCGGGGCAGAACGGCTCCGGGCCGACTTCACGGCCGCCCATCGACTCCGTAACGGTTTCAGCCTCGACGGCCATGAGGTCGAGGTGGTGACGCTCCGGGTCGCCGCTACTGCGCCCGCGTCTTTGACCTGGAACGATCTTGCCTTCCGTCCCGAGCCGGGAGAGCCTCGCCGCGGAGTGAGGGTGTCCCCCGACGGCTCCGAGATGACTCGCTGGTGGCGTCCCGCCCTCCGGGAAGGGTCGACGGTCGAGGGCCCGGCGTTGATCGAGGAAGCGGAAGCCACCACCTTCCTCGACCGATCCGAAACCGCCCAGGTTCTCGGCGATGGGACGCTCGAGATCACCTGGAGTTGACAGTTACCTACACGGACCGCGCCCTGTGACCGAGGACCCGATCGCCCTTGAGGTTTTTCGCCACCGCATTTCGGCGGTGGCCACCGAAATGGGCGATGTGCTGCGGCGGACCTCTCATTCACCCAATATCAAGGAGCGGGCCGACTGCTCGGTAGCCATCTTCGAACCCAGGGGCGAGATGATCGGCCAGGCCGAACATATTCCGGTCCATCTCGGTTCGATGCCAGCGTCGGTGGCCGCGATCATCGATCGGTTCGATCCCCGGCCCGGTGCTCAGTACGCGGTCAACGATCCGTACGCCGGGGGCACCCATCTCAACGACTTGACGCTCTTGCGCCCGGTGTTCGTCGACGGTGTGCTGGTGGCCTGGGTGGCCAATCGGGCTCACCATGCCGACGTTGGAGGCGATGCGCCTGGTTCGATGCCCGCGCGGGCGACCCGTCTCTCCCAAGAGGGCTGTGTGGTCTCTCCGATCCTGGCCGTTGTCGACGGAACTTGGCAAGACGAGTTCCACTCGCCGTTCATCGCCGCAACCCGAACGCCGCTCGAGCGCGCCGGCGATCTGGCTGCCCAGCTTGGCGCCAACGAGGTGGGTGCAACCCGTATCGCCGAGTTGATCGGATCCGCTACCGAAGCGTTCCGTCATTCCTCCATAGCTCTCCTCGACTATGGGGAGCGGCGGATGCGGTCGGCTCTGTCAGAACTTTCGCCCGGCACTTATCGGTTCGAAGACGTGATGGAATTCGGGGATGAGGACCTTCCGATCGCGGTGGCGGTGCGGATCGAAGACGGTCATCTCGAGGCCGACTTCGCCGGGACCCATCCCCAGATAGACGGGAACCTGAACGCAGTCGAAGCGGTGACCCGGTCCTGTCTCTACTTCGCCATCCGCGTGGCCACCGACCCCACCATCCCCGCCAACGGGGGTTGCTATCGCCTCCTCGATGTCAATGCCCCGATCGGTTCTCTCGTCAACGCCCAGCCCCCGGTGGCGGTGGCGGCCGGCAACGTCGAGACGAGCCAGCGAATTGCCGACGTCCTCCTCGGAGCCCTCGCCCAAGTGGCACCCGATCGAGTCCCCGCCGCCGGCCAGGGGACGATGAACAACATCCTGATCGGCAACGAGCGCTTTGCCTACTACGAGACCCTGGCGGGCGGGCAGGGGGGTCGGCCCGGCAAGGCGGGCCTCTCCGGGATACACACCGGCATGACCAATACCGCCAACACCCCGATCGAGTCGCTCCACATGCACTACCCCTTCCGGGTGACCCGCTACACCCTCCGTCGTGGTTCCGGGGGAGCCGGTCGACACCCCGGAGGGGAGGGGCTCGAGCGGGAGATCGAGTTCCTGGAGGGAGCGGAGCTTTCTCTGATCGGCGAGCGCCGTCGCAATCGCCCCTGGGGCCTGGCCGGCGGCGAGCCGGGCGCCTGCGGAGAGGACTGGCTGCTGCGGCCCGATGCGGCGCCCGAGCGCCTCCCGGGCAAGACCACCCTGACGGTCAGGCCGGGCGATCGACTGTTGGTGCGGACTCCGGGCGGCGGTGGTTGGGGATCAACCACCAAATTTGGTCACTGACGGACCGTTCTCGGCAAATTCGGTCACTGGCGAACGAGTACCGGGCGTGTACAACCAAATTCGCCAGAAAGCGGTCCTCAGCAACCGAATTTGCCAAAGCTGGAAGAATCAAGGCAATGATCGATGAACTTCGAGCTGCGCTCGATTCCGATCGGGTGATGGAAAGCAAGCTCGAGCTTCACCTTTACGGGCGCGACGCCGGCGTCTATCGAGGTAATCCCTCGGTGGTGGCCATACCGGAGACGACGGAAGAAGTTGTCGAGATCGTCAAGATCGCCGGCCGCCACGAAGCGCCGGTAGTCGCTCGCGGCGCCGGTACCGGACTCGCCGCCGGCGCGGTCCCGACCGAGGGTGGAGTCGTCCTCGTCACCACCCGGATGAACCAGATCCACGAGATTGATCCCGTGAAGCGGACGGCCTGGGTCGGGCCGGGAGTGATCAATCTCGATCTCTCCCACGCGGCCGCCCCATACGGCCTCTACTTCGCCCCCGATCCTTCATCGCAGGCGGCGTGCACGGTCGGGGGAAACATCGCCAACAATTCCGGGGGACCGCATTGTCTCGCCGAAGGATCGACGGTGAACCATGTCCTCGCTCTCGAAGTGGTACTCCCCGACGGTACGCTCGAGGTGATCGGATCGGAGGCACCGGATCCCATCGGCCTCGATCTGCGAGGAGTGATGGTCGGGTCCGAGGGCACGCTCGGGATCGTCACCCGCGCCTTGGTCAAGCTGACCCCCATCGCACCCGACATCCGCACGCTGCTCTGCTCCTTCTCCTCGATCTCCGACGCGGCGGAGACCGTCTCCGGCGTCATCGCACGAGGAGTGGTGCCGGCGGCATTGGAGATGATGGATCAGCGAATCGTCGAGGCGGTAGAGAACTGGCTCCACGCCGGCCTCCCCACCCATGCCGCCGCCATCTTGTTGGCAGAGGTCGTCGGCGAGACGGCCGCCGTCGAGGCCGAGGCGGATCTAATCGCCGAGGTCGCCCGCGCCAACAAGGCACTGGAGATATCGGTTGCGGCTGGCGAAGACGAGCGCGCTCTGCTCTGGAAGTGCCGCAAATCGGCTTTCGGCGCCGTCGCTCAGGCCGCACCCAACTACTACCTCCATGACACCGTCGTCCCTCGCACCCGACTGGTGGAAACCATGAACAAGGTCTATGAGATCGGGCGTCGGCACGACCTATTAATGATGAATGTCTTCCATGCCGGTGACGGCAACCTCCACCCTTTGATGATGTTCGATGCCTCCGAGCCGGGCATGATCGAAAAAGTGCAGGCGGCCGCAGATGAGCTGGTCGAGGTCTGCGTTAAGGCCGGCGGCGCCCTCTCGGGCGAGCATGGCATCGGTCGCGAGAAGCGGGATCTCATGCCACTCATGTTCAATACCGCCGACCTCGACGCTCAAGCCCGCATCAAGGAAACATTCGATCCGTTTGGGCGCTTTAACCCGGGCAAGATCCTTCCCGCCGGCTCACGATGCTTCGATCAGAGCGGGGCCCTTCCACCCGGGGCGTGGGTGTGACCAGCATTCGGGCGGCCTCAGCGCGAATCGCGCGCCGGCTTGAAGCGCCCACCGATGTCGAGCACCGTCACCCGGCCTCGGTCGAGGAACTGGCGGAGACGCTTTCCCAAGCCTCGAGCGAGGGTCGCACCGTCCTCGTCTGGGGCGGCGGCACCCATCAGGGCTACGGGTATCGGGTGAGTCCCGATTTGGTGGTCTTCACCGATGGGCTGGCAACCATCGTCGAGTGGGAACCAGACGATCTGACGGTCGTCGTCGAGGGGGGAATGACGGTGGCTGGTCTCGAGTCCCGTTTGGCCACTCGCGGCCAGACCGCGGTCCTGGCCGAGCTGCCCGCAACGGGCACCGTGGGAGGCGCCCTGGCTGCTGGCATATCCGCTTATCGCCGAGGTCGCTTCGGGCCCACTCGCGACCGCATCCTCGAGGTCACCCTCGTCACCGGCGACGGTCGTGTCGTGCGGGCCGGGGGGCGGGTGGTGAAAAACGTCACTGGTTACGACCTCGCCCGCCTCGCCGTCGGTTCCTTCGGACGCCTGGGGGTGATCGTCTCGGCGTGCTTGAAGCTTTGGCCCCTTCCCCAAGTCTCCGCCACGGTCACCCTTGACGGCGATCTCGGGAACCAGGTTTACCGGCCCCTGGCCGTGCTCGAGGAAGCTCGAAAGTCGAGCGTCTATCTCGCCGGCACCGAAGAGGAGGTTGCCGCCCAGATCGCCCGCCTCCCCGGCGAGAGCCAACCCGGCTTGGTCTGGCCTGAGCTGCCGTCAGGCCCTTGGACCTGGTCTTTGCGCGTCCCTCCGGCGACGGCTGTGGGTTTCGTGTCCGCCCTCCCCGATGACTTCGTCCACCAGGTGGGTGTGGGCGAAATCTCCTTTACAACCGAAGACACACAAGGCATGGAGGATCTGCGGACGAAGGTCGAGGCCGCCGGCGGCAGCCTGGTAGTGACGGGCCGACCTCCAGGCGGGGAATTTGAGCCCTGGGGCCGCCCTCCCGCCGGCATTGAAATCCAGAGTCGCCTGGCCGCCGCCTTCGATCCCGCCCGCATCCTCAACCCGGGCCGCCTTCCCGGCCGGATCTAGCCGTGACTGCCTGGGTCACGGATTTCGCGCCGACCACCGCCGAGCTCAACAGCTGCGTTGCCTGTGGTCTCTGCCTTCCCCACTGTCCGACCTTTCGGTTGACCGGGCTCGAGAGCGCCAGCCCCCGGGGACGGATCGCGGCGATGAAGGGCGTGGCCGAAGGAGTCCTCGATCTGGATGCCGACTTCGAAGAGGCGATGACGTTCTGCCTCAATTGCCGGGCGTGCGAGGCGGTCTGTCCAAGCATGGTTCCCTTCGGTCGGGCGATGGAAGGCGCCCGAGCGGAGATCACCGCCCAACGCCCTACCGCCCGGCGTCGCCTGCGACATCTGTTGCTGGGGCGCCTCCTCTCCAATCGGGGACTGGTTGGACTGGCCACCGACGGAGTGCGGGTGATGCAGCGGCTGGGGGTCAGCCGGATCCTGCCCGGTCGTTTGGGAAGGGGACTGCGCGGGCTGCGTCCCCTGCGCCCGGTGCGCGCCCCAGCGTTGAACGGGTCGGGTCCGACCATCGGGCTGCTCGTGGGCTGTGTCATGAACAAATGGTTCAGCGGCGTGAACACGGCGGCGGTGGAGCTCTTGACCCGGGCCGGTTATCGCGTGGCTATCCCCGGGGAGCAGACGTGTTGTGGAGCGCTCGTGGTCCACGACGGCGGAATCGACGAGGGTCGTCGTTTGGCCGCGATCAACATTCGGGCCTTCGACAACGTCGACCGGGTGGTGGCGACTGCTGCCGGCTGCAGTGCCCACCTCAAGAGCTATGGCAAGGTGATCAGCGAAGGCGCTCAGATCGCTGCCGGCGCCGCCGATATCACCCAGGTGATCGCAGAGCTCATCGCCTCCGGCAAGCTGCCCACCCTCGCTGCCGATTCAGGCGACGTCGTGCTCCACGACCCGTGTCATCTCCGCCACGCCCAGCGGAGCACCGAGCCTCCTCGCCAGATACTGCGCGCGGCGGGTTACCACGTAATCGATGCCGACCCTGAGGGCCTCTGTTGCGGAGCGGCGGGGATCTACAGCCTGCTGCGACCGGCTACTTCACGGGAGTTAGGGACCCGCTTGGCCAATCTGATCGATGATCGGGGCGAGCTTGTCGCCACCTCCAACCCCGGATGCGAGATGCAAATCCGTTCTCACCTCGATCGTGGCTATCGCATTGCTCATCCCATCGAGCTCTACCTCGAGGCGATACGCTCGTCAGGGTGAACTCGGGCGAGGCTGCATGGTTGAAACGACTCCGGCCGCGTTAGGCGCACGAGGGGGGTGGCGTTACTACACCCGGCTGGCGGCCAATAGCTTCGCCACCATGCTCGATCTTGGTCTCTTCGCACTGGGTGCCGCCTTGGCCGGCCTCGGCATATCTCTGGTTCTCGCGGGCTTCGATCTGGTCGAGCGCGACACGGGTCTGTCGACCGGCTCGGGGCTGGTTACGGCCATGGTCTTGGCT
Organism: Acidimicrobiia bacterium; assembly: GCA_025922945.1. GTDB lineage: Bacteria > Actinomycetota > Acidimicrobiia > Spongiisociales > ZC4RG35 > JACCTH01. The sequence goes on from JAICGW010000004.1 coordinate 32,154, forward strand.
GTTGCCGGGACCTTCCTGATGGGAATCGCCTCAGAAGGCCCCGCCCGTCGCGACAATTTGATCTGGGTTAACAACGAGTGGGAGCGGGCGGTCGCGCGAGTGGTGATGTCGATCCTTGTGGGCGTGATCTTGATCTTTGTGGCCGGTTATCTCTCTCCGTTGGTGGAGGACTTCCCCGCCCCGCTCATGCGCGGTGTGGAGTTGATGGACCGGGCAGGCGTGGCGGGGCTGTGGCCGGTGCCCCTCTTCGGCGTTCCACTGGCCTGGCTCGTCCGCCGTTTTCTCCCCACCGACGGCATCGAGCTCGAGTTGCCGGTCATGTTTACGGTTTGGGTGGCTGCGCTCCTGATCCTGACCTGAGCTACTCGATTGGTTTCTCCCAGACCATGTTCGGATAGTCGATCTCGAGGTGTTGTGACTGAAGCGCCCTTTCCAGCCAGCCCACCCGCGGCACCATCACTCCCATCCATTCCACCTTCTTCTCCTCGGCCAGATCGACGAGCGAGCGGACCGCCCGATCCGCCTCGTCCGGCGTAGTCAACAGAGCTGAAACCCAAAGCCCGTGGTCTTCCTCGGCAATGGCCCAGGCCGCCGGGGAGGCCCAAAACCGGCGACCCCGCGATGCCGCGACCAGATCGGCAATTGCCAGGCGTCGGAAAGCCCAGCCCCTGCTGGCGTACAAGCCGTGTGAGGCCCGATTGAGATCACCCGTCGACCAGACCAGATAGGCGGGCTCCGTTTCGGCGGCAGGAGCGAGATCGAGCCGTTCGGGGCCGGGGAGCCGGCGGCCGCCGTTCGATTCGACGCCATGCTGGGAGAAACTTCTCTCCGCCAGGGCAAACCGTGCCACCTGCCGGTAGCCAAGCTTTTCGACTTGTTGTTGGGCTACCAGGTTGTTTTCTTCGGTAGTGAGGCGGACGACGAGCGCCCCGCGACTTCGCAACCAATCCACTCCGGCTTGATTCAGTCGCGAACCGAGCCCCTGCCTTTGATGGTCGGGCCGGACCCGGGCGGCCGAGAGCCAGCCTTCCTTCGGTGATAGCTGCTCGATGTGGACCATCGCCAGCACGCGGTCTCTGTCGTCTGCCGCCACCAATACCGCTCCCGACGGTTCGGTCAGCCAGTTGAGGTATTGGTCGGGGACGTAGTCTCCCCAGGCGAAGGTGTCGGTGGTGAATTCGCGGATCGCATCGAGGTCTTCCGGCCTCCCTTCTCTGAGGGAAACCGGGGTCTCGGTCACATCCGCTCCGGGACTTCGATGCCGAGGAGTTCGAGCACGGTCACCAGCACTCTCCGAGTAAGTCCGGCGAGCGTGATCCAAGAACCACGGCGGGCGGGGTCCGATTCGTCGATGATGCGACAGGTTTCGTAGAAGCGGTTCCAGGTGGCCGTCAGTTCGAAGGCGTACTCGGCCAGATGGTTCGGCGCCCGGAGCTCGGCCGCTCGCTCGGCAACCTCGGGCAAGCGCAACAGAGCCAGCATCAAATTCCGCTCGACGTCGAGGCCCGGCGGCTGTACCGGGCCCGCTTGCAATCCCATTTCGGTCGCCCGCCGCTCGATCGACTGGATCCGGACCACGCCGTACTGGAGATAGGGACCGGTCTTGCCCTCGAACGAAGAGAAACGGTCCAGGTCAAAGAGATAGTCCGAAGTCCGGTTGTTGATCAGGTCTCCGAACTTGAGGGCCGCCACCCCCACCTGCCGGGCAATCTCCTCCCGCTCTGCCGCCGGATAGGCCTGGGCGATGTCTGCTTCCTGCAGGCGCTGACGGGCCTTCTCGGTGATCATCTCGATCAGGTCAGCGAGGGCCACGACCCCTCCCTCCCTGGTCTTGAACGGCTTGCCATCGGGGCCGTTCATCGTCCCGAAGCGAATGTGTTCGAGTACTACTTCCTCCGGTGCGATGCCGGCCTTGCGAGCGGCTCGAAAGAGGACGTAGAAATGATCTGACTGACGGGCATCAACCACGTAGAGGGCCACATTTACGCCGAGATCGTGCACCCGATGGTCAAGCGTCGCTAGGTCCGTGGTGCCGTAGAGATAGGCACCCTTCGACGTCTCGAGAATCAATGGGGGCAGCTCGCGATTGTCCCCCTCCTCGACCACCGGGAGGATCAACGCTCCGTCGCTCTCTGTCGCCAGTCCCTTTCTTCGCAAACGGTCCACCAGAGGTCCGAGATGATCGGCGACATCGGACTCGCCATACCAAAGATCGAACTCCACTCCGAGGTCGGCAAAATCTCGTCGCTGGCTTTCCTCCGAGACAGCCTTCATGTGCCGCCAGAGGGCGCGATATCCAGGGTGGCCCTGTTGGAGGTCAACGGTGATCTGGCGGGCTCTGTCGGCCCAGGCTTCATCCGTCTCGGTCCGTGCCGCCGAGATGGGATAGAGCTCCTGGAGATCGGCCAGGGTCACTGGCGACTCGTCGGGATAGGGGCCGTCGGAGTGGAAGTAGGGGAGATCGGGCCAGCGTTCCTCGATGGCGGCGATGACCTGACCCATCTGCAGCCCCCAATCACCGAAGTGAGGATCGCGGATGACGAGATGGCCCAGAAACCGAAAGAGGCGGGCTAGCGAGTCGCCGATGATGGTGGCGCGAATGTGGCCAACGTGCATGGCTTTGGCCACGTTGGGTCCGGCGTAGTCCACCAAGACCACCTGGGCGGGCTCGGCCCTGCGTACTCCTAGGCGAGGATCGTCGGCCGTGGCGTTGACGAAGCTGGCCAGGGTGGCGTCGGTGACTGAGAGATTGATGAACCCCGGTCCCGCCACCTCGACTTTCTCCAGCATCGAAGACTCGGCACGTAGCTTGGCGGCGACTTCTTCGGCTAGCTCCCGCGGCGGTCGTCCCGCCGATTTCGCTCCCGCCAGAGCTCCATTGCACTGGAACTGGGCGAGCTCGGGCCGATCCGAGACTTGGACCTGGCCCAGGGAAGGATCGAGGCCGATATCACCGAACGCTCGGCCAACCAGTTCCGACAACTCGGAAAGCAGTGACATCAGAAATCGGCAGCCAGAACCGTCAGGGTCGAACCGGGCTCCGACGAGCGGGTGGCAACCAAGAACCCGTCATCGATACCACCTAGGAGCTCCAGCTCCGTGGCTCGCAATGCGATCTGACTGCGAGACCAGGTCAACCCATCCTTACTGAGCATCGTCTCGTGCCTTATCGACGGGTCGGGACTCGCCAATTGTTCAAGCACTGCGATGGGGAACACCTCCAGCCGCCCCTGAGAATCCGCCAAGGTGATCGTCTGCAGGTCGGGGTCGTAGCCCGCGGCGATCCCCCGCGCCAGCCGAAAATTGCGGTCCTCGCCCGTGGATGGATCGTGCATTTGCAGCCGTGTGGGTTCATTGAGGCTGAGTTCAAACTCGTTGAAGGGGACGTTCCGGATAGTCGGCATCTCCGGGTCCGAACAGCTTGCGGCGAGGAGGCCGCTAGATCCTTCGACCCAACAGGAGGCCATCTCGACCGGGAGTTCGACGGCTCGTTGACCCTCGGCATCAATCAGGTTCAAGACCGGGTTTCGGTCGTGATACGTGACACCAATGATCCCTTGGCCCCAATCCTGAAAGAGTTCAGCGTCGTAAGCCTGGGCGTTTGGTGACCAGTTGACCCCATAGGCAGAGGTGAAAGCAGCTCCACCGGTACCCACGACGAATCCGCCTTCGGGAGCAGGCACGATCTCGCCATTCATGTTGAACTGGATGTCAATCTCAGCCCAGGACGCGAACCCCTCGGATCGAAAGAGGTGCGCCGTGGCTTCGCTGGCGACCTCGGTCAAAGCGGTTTCATCCACGTAGATCGAGAGGGGCCCGTACACGACCAGCCGAGTCCCCTGAGCCTGAAGGAAGAATCGACCAGCCTCCAAGTCCTCGTGGAGATAGGCGGGAAGCCGACTCGCGGCCCTGTGAGCGGCGGTGGGGTGAGCAATCACCTGCAACACGGTGGAGCGCCCGCTGGTCACCAAATGAGCATCGGTGAAGGCGACTCTCGAATTTCCCGCCCTGACCATCTCCGGGACCCAACGCTCGCCGTCACCAGTTCGCCAGAGGCCAAGCTCGCCGGACAAGATCGGAAAGAATGCGGGCCCGATCCATGTCCCCTGGGTGCCTACCGCCACCAGCGATTCGTCGAGATGGGTCAGCTGGTCGATGCGGATCGACATCCCGTTGTCACCGGCGATCTCCGAACTCGTCTCCCAAAGCCTTCCGTCCTGAGAAGACAGCACTACCGCAGCCGCCGAACCGGGAGGGTTGCCGATGATCCACCATCTCTCATCGAAGCGCACCGGCTCCGTGAGACTTGCAAAACCCCGCAGCCCGCTCACCACAAACATGGGGAACGTGTCATCGTTGATGAAAGCCACTCGGGGCTGGAGGCTCCCCACCAGTGTGGTGGCCACGGCCGGGTCGGGGAGGGTGTCGTCGAGACTGTTTGGTTGGACTTCGGCTGCCGGGAGCAGACTCAAGCCAAGCACACCGAGAACGACGATCCCGAGAAGAATCGCCCAGCGATTGGGACGATTACCAAGGGTGGGCAAGCCGGGGTCGTAAGCCTCGCGATCGAGTTCGACAACCTCGACTACCCGACTATCACGCTCAGCCGGGCTAGTACTTGGCGAGCTCCTGGGCATGTCGGATTATCCCTTCCGGGTTGGGATAAAGCATGTCCTCAAGTTCCTGGGCATACGGGAAGGCTGGAACCTCTCCCAAGGCGTACCGACGAATCGGGGCGTCGAGCCATTCGAAGGCCTTGTCGGCGATCTGAGCCGCCAGCTCGGCTCCGTATCCGACGAATTCGTTGTCCTCGTGGACTATGAGGACTCGGCTCGTCTTCTTCACCGAGGCCTCGATGGTGGGCCAGTCGAGGGGGCGCAGACTGCGGAGATCGATCACCTCGGCCGAGATCCCCAGCTCCTCCAGCGCCGGGATGGCCTCCATCGTGAAGTGAACCATTGCTCCATAGGTGAGGATGGTGAGGTCATCGCCATTTCGGCGGATCGATGCTTTGCCGAGCGGCACTCTCCATTCCCCTTCGGGATAGGGCCCCTTGACCAATCGATAGAGCTTTTTCGGCTCGAGGATCATCACCGGGTCAGGATCCTCGGCGGCGGTCGTCAGGAGCCCCTTGAAGTCGGCCGGGTTGGAGGGCACCACCACCTTCAGGCCGGGGACATGGGCGTAATAGGCCTCGATCGATTGAGAGTGATAGAGCGCTCCGTGGATACCGCCGCCAAAGGGCACTCTGACGACTATCGGGCAGGTCCAAACGCCGTTGGATCGATAGGAGATGCGTGCGGCTTCGGAGACCAGTTGGTCGAATGCAGGATGGATGTAGTCAGCGAACTGAATCTCGGCGATTGGTCGCAACTTGGTAGCGCCCATTCCGACCGCCAGACCGGCGATGAGCGATTCGGAGATCGGGGTGTTGAAGCACCGTCCTTCTCCGAAGCGATCGGTCAAGCCTTCTGTGGCTTTGAAGACTCCGCCTTTCTTCCCGGCTACGTCCTCGCCGAAAACCACCGTCTCCGGATGGGTCTCCATCACATCGTGCAGCGAGCGGTTGATAGCAGTGATGAGGTTGATGATCGGCCCCTGGACCGCCGGCTCCGGCACCGTGGCCGCCGGGCCGGGGTCGATCAGTCGCGCATAAACATGGCTGTAGGGATCGTCGGGAGCGGGCGCCGATTCGGACTTTTCCACCGCCGCCATGACCACGTCCGTGACTTCCTGGTTGATTCGCTTCTCTTCGGCTTCAGAAAGCAGCCGCTCTTCGATGAGGTACTGCTTCATGGTCACGACCGGATCCTGGCGCCGCCATTCCTCGACTTCCTCGCGACTGCGATAAAGACGATCGTCGTCGTCGGAGGTGTGGGCGTAGTACCTATATGTCTCCGCCTCGATCAGGCTGGGGCCTTCTCCCCGCCGAGCCCGGTCCACTGCATCTTTGACCGTGCGGTAGACCTCGAGGGCGTCATTCCCGTCGATACGACGGCCATGCATCCCATATCCAGGCCCGCGCTCGCTGATCGATCCCGCCACTCCGTCTGAGCTCGGCACGGAGATCGCGTACTGATTGTTCTCGGTGATGAAGACCACGGGCAGTCGGTGGATGCCGGCAAAATTGACCGCTTCGTGCCAGTCGCCCTCCGAGGTGGAACCCTCTCCGCCAAAGACGGCGACGACGGCATCCTCGCCCATGATCTGGAGGGCCTTTGCGATTCCCACTGCATGCGGATACTGAGTGCCGATGCACGACGACTGGGTGAAGACCCGCAGGTCGCGATCCGACCAATGATTGGGAAGCTGACGGCCGCCCGAGAAGCCATCGTCGGCCCGTGCGAACACCGCCATGAAAATATCCTTGAGACTCATCCCCCAGGCGAGGGCTACTCCCATGTCGCGGTAGTACGGGAGCACCCAATCTTTATCCCGATCTAGAGCGAAGGCGGAAGCAACCTGAACGGCTTCGTGACCGGAGGAGCCGACTACGAAGGGGGCACGCCCCTGGCGATTGAGGGCAAACATTCGATCGTCGACCCGTCGCGATTCCAACATGAGCCGGTACATATCGAGCATTTGCGAGTCGGATAGACCCAGGTCTCGATGATGAACGTCCCGTTGCATCCAGCTCATGCGCGAAGGGCGGCGATCAGCGGGCTACTCCTTTTGGCCGAGATTCTAACGGACACTGATTTTGAGCACCCTGAACATAGGATGGAGCGGGTGATCAAGTCGGCGTATCTGCGGGTCTATCTACCCGAGGATCGAATCAGAGCATGGGATCGACATCCCGATCCGAGTCCTGCGCGCACGCGTCGTTGGGAGCCGTACGGATTCATCGGCGAGTCCATGATCGAGGATGCGTGGATCACCGAATGGCGCGGAGGTCGGTTCGTGTGCCCGCGCCGCCCGCAGCTTCGAATGTTGGAAGGTGTGCTTGCCTTATACAACGCGTTCGAGGGAATGGGCCGATCGACAATCATTCCGGAGGAAGTCGCTCGCCAGGCCGATCGAGAGCTGCGAAAGCTCCGGGCTTCTGAGCCCGACATGAAGTCGCATATTCTCACGTCGGCCTGGCATGTGCCATTGCGCTGGTTTATCCCCTTTACCCCCGAGCAACGAATTTACGAACAGATCGAGAAAGACGATGGTCGGATGCATGGATCGATTCGCTATCGCGGCGCGTTGGGCCCGGCGATCGAGCGCGTGAATCATGCGGCCACAATCCTCACCAAGGCTCAATTGCCTGAGACCTTGATTGTCGAACTGGGTCACCTGGCATCGTGGCTGGGGGAGTTTCCCGCCGACTCGATGCTGGAGCTCGACTATGGAACCGTCGCCGACCTCTTCGAGAGTGCGGATCTCGCCCTCGATGAATCGGCGACCGAGGTTTGGGCTTCGATCGACGCTCTTGCCTCCGGAAATCCGGACGAGGCTGGTCTCCACTACACCAACCTGATGGGCCGCTGGTCGGCCGCCTTCGCGGTCGCCTTCTCGTCCTAGCCGGACCCGTAAACTTCGGGTTCGATGTCCCAGGACTTCCTTGATCTCGACGCACTCCTCAGCGACGAGGAGAAGCTCCTCCGCCAGACAGTCCGTCAGTTCACCGAGGAGAGGATTCTGCCCGAGGTGGCGGAGTGGTGGGAGCAGGGCACCTTTCCCCACGAGATCGCCCGCGACATGGGCAAGCTGGGACTGCTGGGGATGCATCTTGAGGGATATGGATGTGCGGGAACCAGTGCCACTGCTTACGGCCTCGCCTGTCTCGAACTGGAAGCGGGCGATTCGGGAACGCGGAGCTTCGTTTCGGTGCAGGGCTCTCTGGCGATGTTTCCAATTTGGAAGTTCGGGTCGGAAGAGCAAAAGCAGGATTGGCTGCCGCGGATGGCTGCTGGAGAGGTCATCGGCTGCTTCGGCCTGACCGAACCTGACTCCGGCTCCGACCCGTCCTCCATGCGAACGACGGCACGCAGAGATGGATCTGACTGGATCTTGGACGGGACCAAGATGTGGATCACCAACGGCAATGTCGCCGACCTCGCCATCATCTGGGCTCGTACCGAAGGGGGCATCAGGGGTTTCATCGTTCCCACCGATTCCCCTGGATTCACCGCTAACGAGATTCACCACAAGGCGTCGCTGCGGGCGTCGATCACCTCCGAGTTGGTGCTCGAGGGTGTCCGAGTCCCGGATGAATTCGCCTTGCCGGGCGTTTCTTCGATGCGGGGACCACTCTCCTGTCTCAGCGAAGCTCGATTCGGGATCCTCTTCGGAGTGATGGGAGCGGCGCGGGCCTGTTACGAAGCCTCGCTCACCTATGCGAAGGAGCGCGAGCAGTTTGGTGCACCCATCGCCTCTTTCCAGCTCACTCAGCAAAAGCTGGTCGACATGATGGTGATCGTGAACCGAGGCACGTTGCTCGCAATGCACTTAGGACGCATGAAGGACGATGGACGGTTGAGTCCGGAGCAGGTCAGCTTCGGCAAGCTCGACAACGTTCGCAACGCCCTTGAGGTGGCCCGCTCCGCCCGCTCAGTTCTCGGAGCTAACGGGATCACGCTCGAGTATCCCGTGATTCGGCACATGACCAACCTGGAAACGGTGTACACCTACGAGGGAACGAACGAGATCCACACGCTCATCCTCGGCCAGGCGATCACGGGCATTCCCGCGTTCAAACCACCCTCGACCTAGTTCGCCGTTTCCTCCCCCAGCGAGCGCCGCGAGTTGCTTTGTTTCCTCCCCCCGCGAGCGCAGCGAGTGTTGGGGGAGGTGTCGCCGAAGGCGACGGAGGGGGCAAGGTCAGCGCGGACGCCGCCCCTGCTTTAGTTCCTCAACCCAGTAGCGAATCGTGCCATAGACGGCGACCAGATCCTGAGCAACGAAGTGATTGGTCAAACGAAGCATCGGAAAACCGCTCGCTTCGATAAACGCCGATCGTTCTGTCTCGTCTCGCCAGGCATGAGTGGGATCATCGATCTCAATCACCAATCGAGGATGAAAGGCACAGAAATCGACGATCCAGGGTCCAAATGGAACTTGACGTCTGAACCTGGCTCCGCATTGACCATTCTTCAAGATCTGCCAGACCCTCGCCTCGGACACGGTCATTTCCAGCCGAAGACTGCGGGCGCGCTCGCCCGCCAATGGAGTGTGTCGTGGTCGGGACATCACGTTCACTATTTCGCTTGTACGGAGCCGAAACAAGACCTCCGATTCCCCCCTCCCCGGCTGCGCCGGTACTCCCCCCTTCGGGGGGAGAAACCCGACGGGCGGTTTCCTCCCCCAGCGAGCGCAGCGAGTGTTGGGGGAGGTGTCGCCGAAGGCGACGGAGGGGGCTTGGGTCCCAGCGAGCGCAGCGATTTAGGCGAGGGCGCGGCGCAGCACGTCGTCGAAGAGGGCGGGCTCGGTCAGAAATGCGTCATGACCTTTGGCCGACGAGACCTTGGCCCACTCCACGGACACCCCCGCCGCCCGTAGCGCTTCCACCAACTGGCGTTGCTCTTCGGGGTAGAAGCACACGTCGGTGTCGATCGTCAGCACATGCCACTGCTGGTCTCGACACACCGCCAACGCCTCCTCGTAGGTCGAGGCTCCGGTGTCGGTGAGCAAGTCGTAGTTGGACCAGGCATCGATGATCCGTAGGTAGCTGTTGGGATCAAAGCGGATAACCAGCTTCTCCCCCTGGTGCCAGAAGTAGCTCTCCACGGGATGAGTGACGTAGGGATGATCGATTACCTCTGAGCGAGCACGGGTCTTGATTGCATCGATCGAGACGAAGGCCTTGTGGCTGATGATTCGGGCTAGGGCCAGACCGCCCGCAGGGAATTCTCCGTCGTAGTAGTGACCACCGGCAAAGTTGGGATCGTTGAGGATCGCCAGTCTCTGCTCGAAGTTGAGCATCCGATGGAGGGTTGTCGCTCCCAGGCCACCGGCGAGAGCGATCACGCTTCGTACCCGGTCCGGGTAGCGAGCCGCCATCGACAGCGATAGCAGGGCGCCCACCGAAGCCCCCGCCGCGGCCCGCACGGTCCGGACTCCGAGATGGTCGAGCAACGGCAATTGTGAATCGACAATGTCGGCCAAATGAACCGGCGGAAAATCGGGACCGTAACGAGCCCCGGTCTCGTCATCGATCGAAGACGGTCCGGTCGTCCCGTAGCAACCACCCAGGTAATTGACGCAGAGCACGGCATAGCGATCGGTGTCGACTGCCATGCCAGGACCGACAAAGCCCTCCCACCATCCGGTCTGATTCTCCTCGACCCAACGCTCAACACCTTCCACCGAGGCCGTGAACCCGGCAGCATGTTGACTTCCGGTTAAGGCATGAAACAGCAGGATCAGGTTGTCACCTGATGAATTGATCTCGCCGTAAAGCTCGTAGGCGAGACGAACCCGGGGCAGGAGGTCCCCACTCCGCATCTTGAATGCGGAGTAGTCGAAGAAGTTGGTCTCAGCCTTCGCTCCCGACCCCTGGTAGGTCATCGCATCAACTCAACGCCTGTAAAGCCTGATCGGTCTGATAGTCCGGCACGGCCCGGGGGCGTTGGTTCCGGGGGCCGGTTGCTACCGCAGTTACGCTCGAACCTCCTGGCGCATAAAGGCGACGTAGGCAACCGCGAAGAGCGCCGCCGTCAACGCGAGAAGCCCGACCACCTGAGGCCACACCACCGAGAGGCTTTGGGGTAGTGAGAGGTTGGACACGATCGCCCGGTCGACCTGCTGCGCCGTCAAGAGACCGGTAGCCCTTTCGGTGGGATCGAGGAGAACGGTCGAGGTCTCGCTGTAGAGGGTGTAGGGCGACAAACGGGATAACAGCAACTCGGCCCTGATGCTCGCTACTTGATCGTCCGGGTTGGCTAAAACCGAGGCGGCAGCCCGAAAAATGAAGCTTCCGAAAAGGGTCAGAACAAGCCAAAAGCCCACCGCGATCATCGCTGAGGTGGCAGCCCGGGGGACCAGAATCGATGTCAGGGTGGCGAGGGCCTGCCAAAAACCAACGTAGATGATGGCCACCAGCAGCCAGACCAGGAGTCGAACAACCTCGGTCGGCTCTGGAAATAGCCCCAGGCGGAAAATCCCGATGCCGGAAACGAAGACCGTGAGCGCCGTCAGCATCAACGCCACTACCGCCAGCCCTCCCACGAACTTCCCGAGGATGACCTCGTCGCGATGAATCGGTTGGGCGAGAAGTCGGGGCAGGGTCCCCTGCGAGCGCTCGCCGCTGATGGCGTCGAATCCGAACATGATGCCGAGGAGCGGCGCCAGGAACCCGATGAATACCACGAGAGGGAATGGCACCGGGTCGGTGGTAACAGTGAAGAGCTTCAAGAAGAGGGCCGGCACTCCCGTAGCATCCACCGCCACCGACCGGATGCCGCCCGAAGCAGCAAACACCGCGCCCGCGGCCGCCACCGCCAGCACCGCGGTGAGGACGAGGAAGCGCCCCGAGAGGAGGTGATCGGCGAACTCCTTCCGGGCCACCACCCGCCAGCCGCTTCCGAATCCCTCGTTGGTGCGTACTGCAGTTGCCTCAGTCACGACCCTGATCATCCATGTGGAAGTAGCGCCGGTAGACCTCGTCGAGGTCATCTGACGTTCGGCGGATGCCGTCTAGTTGCACGCCGCCATTGACTAGGGCGGACACCAGTTTGTTGGTCGAGCCCCGGTCGATCCGTGCGACGTAATTCCCGCGAATCCGTGCGGGCTCGAGCTTCTTCACGAATCCTGCCTGCCCGAGCGCCGACCGAACCTTGTCATCGGTAGAAGAGGTATTGAACTCGACCTCCTCGGGACCGCCCCCACGGGAGGCGAGCTCGGCAGGCGCTCCTTGGGCAACAACCTTGCCCCGGACGAAGATCGCGACTCGGTCGCAAACCGCCTGCACCTGATGAAGAAGATGGCTCGAGAGCAACACTGTGACTCCCCGCTCCTCGGCGAGCCGCCGGATCATGGTCAGGATTTCGGCAACGCCCTCGGGATCGATGGCCGTCGTGGGCTCGTCGAGGATGAGGATGTCGGGATCCTTCAACAAGGCGTCGGCGATACCGAGTCGCTGCTTCATGCCTCGGGAGTAGGTGCCCGCTTTCTGGTCACGAGCCTCGGCCAGGCCCACCTCGTCGAGCAACTCGTTGATCCGTACGTCACCATTTCCCAGCCTGTTGAGTTGGGCGGTGAAGGAGAGGTTTTCCCAGCCGGTCATACCGTCGTAGAAGCCCACCGCATCGGGCAGGTACCCAACTCGGCGCTTGACCGTGAGCGGGTGACGGGAGGGATCGAGACCGAGAACCTCGATGGAGCCGGCAGTTGGTTCGATCAGGCCGAGAAGCATCAGGATCGTGGTCGTCTTCCCGGCACCGTTCGGCCCCAACAGACCAAAGATCTCTCCGGCTTTGAGCTTGAGCTCGAGGTTGTCGACCACTCGAGCTTCGCCGTAATCCTTCGTCAAATGGTGTGTGACGACGGTCGTGGCGGCACCCGCCTTGACGTGGGCCAAAGCTACCTCCGACCGAAGCGCCGAAACACCCAGGCAAGCGCGGCCAGAGTCAAGAGGATCAACCCGATTCCCACCAGCCCACCAAAGGCAGAGGGACTCACGGTGCTCCGCACATCCATCGAAGCGTCGGCCTGATCGGTGTTGGCGCGGAAAGTTATCGAGTAGTCACCGGCTATAGCCTCGGTGGAGGGAGTAATCGTGGCAGTCACCTGAGCGAAGTCACCCGCCGGAACGGTCGTGATGCTCTCGGTGTCGAATGTCACCTCCCAGCCGGCCGGAGGAGTGGCGGTTAGGGCCACGTTGGCGAGGTCGCCGGAGCCTGTGTTGAGGATCACCAGCGGGAACTGGGTCGGGCTACCGGCGGTGACGTCGGCGTTGAGCCTCTGATCGGGAGTCGTTAGCTCCATCGAAAAGCTGCCCGTGATTTCGACTTGTAGGGCGGCCTCGGAATCGACCCCGCCACCGCGGGCAGTCACTCGAAGGTCGTAAAGCCCCGCCTCCACCGTGCTCGGGGGCGTGGCGGTCACGGTGACGCGGCCGGTGGATCCGCTTTCGACCGTAATTGAGGAAGCCTGGGAGGCAGCTTGCGGCCTGGCATCGACAGTCCAACCGATGGGTCCTTCGGCGGCGAGCTCGAGCTGAACCTCTGAGGCAGTGTCGTTCCTGACGTCAACGTTGAATGTGAAAGTCGAGCTGGCCGGACCGCGCAGGCCGGGGAATTCTGGCGTGAGGGTTACCGAGCCGCCGGCTCCTCCTTGTACGGTCACGGTGACCGGAAGCGAGGCTGTGGCCCCACCGCCGCTGGCAGTGATAGTCATTGGATAATCGCCGTCGGCGGTGCCGCTGGGGACGATCACGTCGAGGCGAAGCTCGGGCGCGAGCTCGGGACCAACCGTGACCTGGTTGATAACAAAGCCAGCACCGCGGAAGGTGGCGATCCAGTCCTCGGGCACGCCATCGACGGCCAGATTCACTGCCGCCGTCGAGTCAGCCGAAAGTGCGAGATCGAAGCCGGCTGTATCACCCGGTTCGACGGTGAGCCCCGGGTAAGGGGTGCTGAGCGAAAAGCTTGTGGTCTGAGCTGCGGCAGGGCTCGATACTGCAACCAAGAGCAGGCCAGCCAATACAACTCGGGCCGGCGCGACTAAAACCAACTTTCGCATCCTTTTGAATCCTCCAAATGAGCTGTCAGCGCGGCCGTCATGCGGCCGTGCGAGGTATCGATGGTATACGAGGCCCCTAAAGGGGTCGTAAACGTCGGGGTTTTCGGTGCGGTTCTCCCCGATTCGTAAGGTTCCAGGCCGGTTTTGCCGATGAAGCCCGAGTGGTTGCGGCTAAATCCACTGCCCCCTGGGGTCCTCCTAGTCCTGCCCTGGGCGTGGCCATTGGCGGGTCGTTTCATGGAGCCCGCGCCCTCAGTGGCCTCATCGCCGCCTGTGGCTTTGGCCTGCTCGCCTTCAGCTGGGGGTGGTGGGAGGGCTGGCAGCTCTCCCTCTTCTCCCTAGCAGTCGCCGCTCACGGGCTCCACCGAAAGACCCATCCTGAAAGATCGCTGGTCATCTCTCTCGCCGTCGATCTCTTTTGGTTGGCAGCGATCTTTCTCGCCGGCGAGCCGCCGGTCTGGGCCTTCATTCCCGGGCTCTGCTACATCGTCGTCGCCGGTGTGCTGGCCCTCGACGGGTGGCGGGCAGGGGTCCTGGTCATCTCCGCCATGTCCCTCTTCGCGGCAGCCGCCTTCATGGCTGACCTCTATCCCTCGACCGATTGGTCCGTGCCACGCCAGTGGGTGTTAGTCGCGCTGGCGGTCGCGATACACCTGCCCACAATGACGTGGCTCATCTCCTCGTCCACCCGTCTTCTTCGCTCCCGACAGCAACTCTCCGAAAGCCTGATCGAGAAGGAGGGCCGCCTGCGGGTCGTCACCGACAATGCGAGCGACGGCATCGTCGCCTTCGACGAGGAAGGACGGATCACTTTCGCCAACCGCACCCTGGATCCGATCCTCGGATTTCGGCCCACCGACGTGATCGGCTCCTCCATCGATCGCCTCCTCCCGACCATCGACCGAGCATCGATCAGGGCTTCTCGGGAAACGATCAATCTCTCGCTCTTGGGACTGCACCGCTTGGGTCACGAGGTGGCGCTGGAAGTCACGATTGGGCGCACCCGGGAGAAGGGCGCACCGCTCTACGTGGCAGTGATGAGAGACGTTTCCGACAAAAGGGCCGTCTTTCAGCGCATCGAATTCCAAGCCGCGCTCTTGGACCAGGTCCGGACCATGGTGGTGGCCGCCGATCTCGACGGGCGCTTGATCTATGTCAACGCCAACGCCGTTGCGGCGTTGGGAATTCGTCCCGAGCAGATGCGTCGCTCCCGCTTGCTGGATTTGCTGACCGACGAGGCGCGGGAGGCGCTGGCAGGCATCGACGTCCCTTTGGAGGGAACCTGGCGGGGAGAAACCATCCTGCGGGGAGTGGACGGTGCCGAAGTACCAGCGCTCGCCACCATCACTCGGATCCGGGATGCCGATGGAGTCCCGATCGGATTGGGCGCGATCGCGGTCGACATCACGGAGCGCAAGCGCACCGAGGAAAAACTGGCTGCTCTCCTGGCCTCAAAAGACGAGTTCGTCACCTCCGTCTCTCATGAGCTGCGGACACCGCTGACGGTCATCGTCGGGATGGCCCAGGAACTGCGGTCCTCTTTCGACGAGTTCAGTGGCGAAGCGGCTCGCGACCTAATCGGGGTCATCGCCGACCAGGCGAGCGATCTGGCCAACATTGTCCAGGACCTTCTGGTCATCGGCAGATCAGATGGGGGTGGATCCCTCGTCATCAATCGAGAATCGATCGCCATCGACGAGGAGCTGAAAGCGTGCCTCAAGCTTTACCTTCCTGCCGACCGTGAGATCGAGCTCAACCTCGATTCGAGCCAGCCGGTGGTTGCCGACGCCCTCCGACTTCGCCAGGTTCTTCGCAATCTCCTCACCAACGCTATTCGTTATGGCGGTCCCAACCTCAGGGCGATCGTGAAGCAGAACTCTCTGTTCACCACCTTCTCCCTCTGGGATGACGGCACCGGGGTGCCGCCCGAGGATGTCAACGAGATCTTTCAGCCGTACGTCCGCTCGAGATCGGGACCGGCCCTCCCGGGCTCAATGGGTTTGGGCTTGGCGGTGGCGCGCAAACTCAGCCAGCTGATGGGCGGTGACCTGGTCTATGAACGGCGCGGCGAGTGGTCGGTATTCGAAATGACGTTGCCAACGGCCCTGGTCGAAAAGAAGCGCGCTCACCTTCGAGCCGTGGAGAGTGCAGTCGGCTAGGTTCGGGCCTATGCGGGTTCAAACTGGCCAACTCGTTGCTCTGGGATATGGCAGGTATGTGCGATCCGACGATGTGATCGCCGTGGAGCCGATCACCGAGGGTCGTGGTCCCGGTCGGAGGTCTCTCGTTTGGGTCCGGGGGATATCGGACCCATTGGTTGCCTCGCGGAGCGAGGGGTCGGTGGTCGACGACCTGGTTACTCCGGCCGAGGAAGCAGCTCGCATGAACGCGCAGCGTTCGGTCCTAAGAAAGATGACCCGGGTTCTCGATTCGGTCTCGCCCGGGGTGAAGCGAGTGCTGGCCGAGGAGACCCGAGCCGACATCGATGATTTGGTGGCGGAAGGAAACCGCGTTCTCGGCTGAGAACAGCTGAATCAGAAGAGCCAGGGGAGGTTTGCGTTCCAAACCGGAACGGGCGCCAGCGCCCGGAGTGAGGTGCGCAGGACCTTCACCATTTCCAGACGAGTAACCGCTCCCCAAGGGTCGGCCATCGACCCGGTGAAATCACCGAATTGTCGGGATTGAGATGGCGACAGCGCGAGGGCGGGCGCCAGCATCGCCGCAAGCTGCTGTCGCGAGACGAGCGCCGTCGGACAGAAGGCATCCGTTCCGCAAGGCTGTGCGAGTCCGGCGGCGGCCAGGGTGTTGATGTTGGGTTCGTGCGGCGATCCTTCGTCGTCTGCGAAGAAGTCCTGCTCCGAGGGAGCGAGATCGAGGGCCCGGACGAGGAATGTCGCGGCCTGTTCCCTGCTCACCCACTGGTTGGGACAAAAATGGCGTTCGGTGCAGCCGCTGACGATCCCGCGTTCGGCCAGCCACTCGACGTCCTGCTGGACCTCGAGTTGGTCGTCATCGGCGAAACGCCCGGTGTAGGGAGTGAAAGCCAGCGGGCCGGGCTGAAACCAGCGCCGCAAGGGCCAGACGTGGGTGGCGGAGGCGAGGCTCATTCCCTCCCGCCAGCCCGGGGCCAGGTTGGCACCATCCCACACTTTCCAATCGGTTTCCTTGTTGAAATTGAAGTAGACGAGCCCGACGACGTTCGGATCCCAGGCGGCGGCATTGAAGAGATCTCGCAACCAGGCGTCGCGATCTCCGCCGGCGCTCGAGCTTCCTACTTGGGTGATGAGGAACGGCTTGTAGGGCGCGAAGCTGCGTAGCTCATCGAGCACCGCCAGGCCCGAATCCCAGATGCCGGTCCAGCGGCTCACCGCGGCTCCAAAGTTGTAGACCGAGATCCCGACGAAGTCGACAATGTCTTCGCCCGGGTAGTAGTCCGCGGTTCGAAACGGCTCGACCGACCAGGCATTAGGGGCGAAGACCCAGCGCACCTTGGTCGCGTCGAGCCCGACGCCGCGGGAGATGTCGACGATCCTTCGATATGCGGACTTGAAGCCCGCCGGATCCATTCCGTATGGCACCCAATTCCCGTTCATCTCCTGGAGAGGGGCGATCAACAGCGAGCGGCCGGCGCCCTTGTCGGTCCAACTCTTGACCCGTGCCGCCCATTGAGCGATGTGAGCGTCGTAGGAGCCATTGGCGATCTCGGCCGCGGAGACCATGATCTCAAGGTTGGCGACCGGAGTGGTCTGGGCGTTCCACGCTTGCTCGAGGATGTGATCGGTGTTGTCGATCCCATGCTCTGATTCGAAGAGATGATGGAAGGTTCCGGTGAGCGAGATGCGCTTTCCCGCCGCTTGGCCAATCCCGACCAGGTCGGATCCCGCCACCCATTGATCGGAGTAGACGCCAGCGAGCAAGATCTCATTTCCGAGCGGCTGAATCTCGGGGTTTTCGGTGGCGGATGCCGGAATCGCTATCGACACCAGAGCGACGACCACGAGCAGGCAAAACGACCGTCGCTCCGACATGGGAATCGGGATCGGTTCTAAAACTTCAGAACTTGAATCGGCCTATTTCGAGTTGGGCCTTTCGAGCCATTCGATGGCTGCGGTGTAGCGATCCATCTCTGCCACGTAAGTCTTCGAGTCGACCTTGATTTCGTCGGCGTAGTGCGCATGTCGAAGTCCCATGGCCTGAGCAGCAAAGCGAGCTCCACGGAAGTACACCTTCAGCTCGCGAAGGTTGAGGGTCCGCGGCCCAGCCTCGGCGGGACCGATTTCTGGCGGCTCCTGGGTTGTCGTCGGAAAACTGAGTGCTTGGGCTGCTGCCAGCACGTCTTCTTCCGGCATCCGGTCCGCGAAGTCCCGTGATTCGAACCGGAACGCTTCCTTGGCCTCGGTGGTCAGCACCACAAGCGCCGGACGCGAAATATTGCGTTCGTCTTCTTCGTCGGCCACACCAAAGGGTGTGATCGCCTGTGAACGGTCGGGATCGGACAGATAGGGGAAAGGCAAGGACAGCTTCTCGATCATCGCCGAGTTCTGCCGCGGTGAATCGATCGAAATAGCAAAGAGCCGCGTGCCGGCTTCAAGAAACTGAGGGTGGAGTCTCGCCAGGCTGACCAGCTGGCCGTTGCAATACGATCACCAATCGCCGCGCAGGAAGATGAGCAGCGCAGCGGCATCAAGCTGGTCTCTGAGTGACCAAGGCTGGCCGGCTTGATCGGTGAGGAGGACGTCGAGTGCCACCGACCGACCCTATCAGTGATCGGCGATTCGCTTTCAGAACTAGCTGACGAACCCCTAGAAATTGTCCCAGCCGTTCGATAGGTTCAATCGAACAGATGTACGAGTCTTTCGACGCCGACTTCTCCCCCCAGCTGGTTTGGGAAGAAGCGCCCTCGGCCCTTCCCGCCGGGCTGGCGGAGATGGAACCCGGGGTGGACCTCGGCAGGTTGCTGGCCGGGCTGGATCTGCTGGCGTTGACCTCGGGTGATCAGGTGACCGTGATCGCCGCCTGCCGGCGGATGGTCTCGCATTACCAGGCGCTCTCTTACCGGGCGATCTGGACCCTGCTTTCGACCGAATTGGCGCGGGACGAGGACGAAGCCATGAAGCAGGGAGTCTCACCCCAGCCCCAGGACGCCCTCTTCTTGGTCAGCACCGAGCTCGGGACCGCCCTCCATCTCTCCACCCGGGGCGCCCAGAACGAGGTCAGCCGGGCCATGGGCCTGGAACGGGTCCAGTCGGTCTTCGAGGCGCTCCTCCGGGGAAGGATCGATCTCTACCGGGCCCAAGTGATCATCGACCGCTCCTGCCATCTCCCCGACCCCGATCTGGTTTGGGTGGTATCGCAGGTGATCATCGAGGCCGAGAACCTCACCGCCTCCCAGATCCGGGTCCGGACCCAGCGGCTCTGTTATCTCGCCAATCCCGAGGGGGCCAAGCTCCGTTATGGAGAAGCGGTCCGCAATCGCTATGTCGAGGTGCGGGGATCAGAGTTCGGCACCGCCACCCTGGAGGGAAGGGACCTCCCCCCCGACCGGGCCCAGGCCGCTTATCAGCGGCTGACCCGACTGGCCCGGAAGCTGAA
>JAICGW010000005.1 GCA_025922945.1 Acidimicrobiia bacterium
GACGGGGGCGGATGCCGCCGCCCAGGGCCACGGACTGGCCGCGGCACAGCCAATCGACAACGGATCGGTACACACTGCGAAGGGATTGGCGACGGTCAACTGGAGTCCGAAGAAGAAGACGGCGACGACGCCCAGCACCGCTAGCGCCCCGGCGCCGAGCCGGTCGGGCGCCGAAGCGAAACGCCGCCAGGCGAAATAGATGAAACCAGCCAGCACCAGTCCCCAGAGCACGATCGAGCCTTCGAGGGCGGCCCAGCCGGTGGCGAGATTGAAGGGAAATGGTGTCGCCCGGGCGTGATGGTTGGCGACGTACTGGAGTGTGAAGTCGTTGGCGACCAGCGCCCCCTCGAGAGCGCCGAAGGCCACGATCGCCCCCCCGACGATGGCGCCGATCGACCGACGGAGAGCGGGGCGGGAAAGCAGGCCCTCGGAGCGAGCCTGGCGGACTCCCGATCCGACCAACGCCACCGATCCGACCAACGCCACTGCCACTCCGAGGAATCCGAGGAGGGCGAACATCAGGGAAAGGTGGTAGGGACGACGTAGTTCTCGTCGTGACGAATCAGCGCCAGGTCGGCCAGGAAGGACTCTCCCTCCCACTGCCCTTCGACGACCACGCCAATACCCTCGGCGAAGAGCGGAGGAGCGGGGGCATTCAATTCGACGTCGATGGTTTCGGCTCCGTCGGTTACTTGAAACCTTTTGACGTTGCCATCCTCGGTCAAAGATCCCTCGACCACCAATCCCCCCAGGCGAAACCTCCCCTCACTGCTGCCCCGTTCGGCGACCGCTTCGCTCGGCGTCAGGTAGTAAGTGAGATTGTCGCCGAGGCTGGTGGCCACCAAGGCGATCACAACTGCTGCCACCGCCCCCAGTGCGGGCCAGAGGAACCTTCGATAGGGCACTGTCAGCCCCGGTCGCGCAGCCGGCGCGTCCGCCGGTAAAGACGGACCCCGTACCAAATGATCAACCCGTACGTAACCGCGTAGGAGAGGCCGACAACAGCTGACTCAGGCATCGTTGAGGCCGGGCGGCGAGATCACTGCGGCGCCTGCTACCGGACGGGCGGCAACGAGCTCGGCCTCGTCGCGGGCAATGATCATGCGGGCCGCCAGGAACGAGACGTAGACGAGCGTGAATGCGGCGAGGTTGAGCAGGAGCGCCGCCACCATCGACCGGTCCATGGTGGCTCCGTCGGGGCGAATGCTTTGCGTCTGATGAAGGGTGCGAAAGAGGTTCACCGAGAAGTAGACCAGCGGAACCTGAATCACTGCCACGATTCCGAGAATGGAGGAGCGGTCGGCAGCGGCCTCGGGACTCGGCGAGTAGCGGCGGAGGGCCAGGTATCCGAGGTACACGAGGAACATCACCGCCGTCGATGCCATGCGAGCATCGCCCCAATCGAAGAAGACTCCCCAGACCGGTCTCCCCCAGATAGCACCGGTGAGAATGGCGAGGCCGGTGAACAGGACTCCGATTTCAGCGGACGAGGCTGCCAGACGGTCCCAAACCAACCGACGGCGGAGCCGCCACATCACCGAACCAAGGGCCGTGACCCCGAAGGCGAGGAATGCCAGCCAGGCCGACGGCACGTGGAGATGGAGAATCCGGGCATAGGTGCGCTGGACCGCGTCAGGAGGGGTGGAAAGGGCGAGTAGCGCACCGGAGACGGCGACGAGTGCAGTCACCGCGTAGAGCAGCTTCAACTTCATCGGTATGTAGTCCGATTTCATCCGAGGGTTTCCTCAAGTGGTCGAGCGGACAGAACTCCGGCAATGACTCCGATCAGATCGACCAGCACCAACACCAGGAGCCAAGCCAGGATACCCCCGGGTCGCGATATGGCTGCTTCGCCCGCAAGCTCGGCGACCCTCGAGCCGGCAAAGAGCAGCGGCAGTGCCAGGGGCGCCACCAGTAGGGGCGCAAGTCCCGCCCGCGCCGACAGACCGAGGGTGAGATCGGCGATCAAGGTGGAGATCAGCGACAAGCCGACGGCGAAGAGGACCAAGGCGGCAGTGAATGCCGGCCAGTTCTCAATCGGTGGCGGTGAGTAGAGCAGAAGAGTCAATACGAGGCTCACGCCCATGAATCCAACAAGAAGCGTGAAGTTGGCCATTGCCCGGCCGGCAAAGCCAGCGGCGGGGTCGAGACCGGAGAGACGGATCTGGTCACGAACCGCATCGTCGGTGGCGGTGGTTTGCCGCCAGGCGATCTGCATCCCGAAGAGGAGCGTTACTACCCAGAAGGCGGGCAACCCCAGGCGCGAGATCGTGGGTTGATCGATGCCGACAGCCAGGGGAACCATGATCAGGGCCGCCAGAGCGAACGGCAGCACCAAGCCGAACGTTTCGCCCGCCCGGCGTTCGACTAGCAACTCATTGCGGGCCAGAACCCTCGCTTGTAACCAGAACCCTGTCACGCAAGGCTTCCGTTCTCCAGGGCATAAATGCGATGAATGCTCTGGCCGAGATTTTCGCGGTCGTGAGACACCACCACTGCCGCCCCACCTTTGCCAACGGTGCGAAGGACTAGCTGATCGACGATGGGGCGGGCGTTGCGATCGAGGGTGTCCGTGGGCTCGTCGAGCAGAAGTAGCTCGGGGGAGTCGACCAGCAGCCGGGCGAGATCAGCCCTTTTCCTCATCCCCGCCGAACAGTCGACCGCCCGCCGGTGCCGTGCGGCGGCCAGTCCCACCGACTCCAAAGCCGGTTCAATCCGATCCGCGGAGATGCCTGCCAACCGGGCATAGAAGGCGAGGTTTTCGGCCAGGGTCAGACCCGGGGCCAGGGCGGGCAAGTGCCCGGCGAGGCCGATTCGCCGGCGGACCTCGAGTACCTCACGGTTGCCGAGCCTGGCTCCCAGGACCTCTCCGTCGCCTTCGCTGGGAGGCGCGAGGGTGGCCAGCACGCGCAAGAGTGTGCTCTTTCCGGCGCCGTTGGGCCCGATGATCGCGATCGCAGAACCGGCCTCAATGGTGAGAGTTATCGGCTGGAGAATCGAGTACGACGGCGTCGAAAACGCGACGTTTCGCAGCGAAACGAGGGGTTCCACGGCCGGGAGTGTATGGGGTACCCGCCACAGCAACCCCAGGGCAGGAAACATACGGGCGCTACATTTTTCAGGTGGAGCGCTACACCAAGATCGTGGCGACGATGGGCCCGTCGGTCGCCTCGGCTGAAGCGGTGCGGAGCCTGATCGACGCCGGCATCGATGTTGCCCGTCTCAACTTCTCTCACGGCGACCACGAGGTCCACCGGCAATTCGCCGACTGGGTGCGCGAAGGCGCAGAGAAATCCGGTCGCAACGTCGCCATCCTCCAGGACATCCAGGGTCCGAAGCTGCGGGTGGGGACCTTTCCCGAGGGAGCATTGGTGCTCACGACGGGCCAGACGGTGCGCTGCTATCAGGGGCGAAGCCTCTCCACCGAGCCCGATGTCATCTTTCTCGATTACCCCTACTTGCTCGAGGATGTCGAGGTCGGGGAAGAGTTGGTCCTGGCCGACGGTCTCATCCGTTTGGTCGCCACCGGCAAGGCGAGCGATCACATCGTGGCCCGGGTGGTGGTCGGCGGCCTGCTTGGCAACGGGAAAGGGGTGGCATTCCCGGGGACAAATCTGCGCATGCCGGCCATCACCGAGAAAGACGAGGTTGATCTCGCGTACGGCAAGGTGCTCGAAGTCGACTGGGTTGCGGCCTCTTTCGTCAAGAGCGCCGACGACATCCGGCGGGTGCGAGAGCTGGCGGGCGACGTTCCCATCATCGCCAAGATCGAACTGGCATCGGCTTACGCCAATCTCGACGAAATTCTCGGGGAGGCGGCGGGCATCATGGTGGCCCGGGGAGATCTCGGCGTCCAATTGCCCTTGGAGCGGATCCCGTTGGTCCAGGCGGACATCCTTCGTCGCGCGAACGAGGCCGGAGTGGTGACGATCACCGCCACCGAGATGCTCGAATCGATGACCCACTCCACCCGGCCCACCAGGGCCGAGGTCACCGATGTCGCCAACGCCGTTCTCACGGGAACAGACGCGGTCATGCTCTCGGCCGAGACCGCGGCTGGGATTCATCCTCGGGAGGCGGTCGAGTTCATGGCGAGAATCTGCGCCACGGTGGAGTCCGAAACTTCACAGAACACAGTTGTGCATGCCTACCGGACACAACAGTCGGCCGTGGCTTCGGCGGTGGCCCAGGCGGCAGTGGACTGTGCCGCCAACCTTTCGATTGACACCATTGTCGCCTTCACCGAATCGGGCTCGACGGCGCGCCTGCTTTCCAAGTACCGACCCGCAGCCCGCATCGTCGCCTTCACTCCGATCGATGTCACCCGGCGAAGGATGACCCTCTACAGAGGGGTAACCGCCTATCCGTTCGAGCGACGTGACTACACCGACCACATGATCGCGGCGGCGGAGAAATTCCTCGAAAAGGAAGGGCTATGCCAACGGGGGGATACGGTGGTGATGGTGGCGGGCATTCCCCCCAACCGTCAGGCCTCGACCAATCTGCTCAAGGTTCATGTGATCGGGGAACGGTCCGGGGGAGTGCAGTCGCAGCGCACCGGAAGGACCTCACCCGAAGGGCGCTAGGTCGACTGCTCGTTCTGTGGGCTGTCATTCCGCTATTTGTCGGAACGGCAACCCTGGGTTCGCAGTCGGGTCGGTACTATCGCTGGCGGCCATGGGACAAACCATCGAGGTGTGGGATAAGAACGAACTGGGGGAGACGCTGCTGGTCTCGGCCGATCGGTCATGGTCGGGACAGGACGGCGAGGCTTTTTCCCAGGCGCCAGTCGATCGCGAAACGTTCCCTGCCGAGCTGGCGGGGCGTCTCTTTGAAGCCGGGCTGGGCATCGATCACGTCTATGTCATGTCGAATACAGTCTCGATGCGACGCCCCGGCGGGTGGGACAGTGAAGCAACCGAAGCCGCGGCCGAGGTGATCTCGAGCTTCTTCCGCTTCTACCGGGATGAGACCGCTACGGAGCAGCAGTCGTCGGAGGAGGAGCCGGCAGCGTCGTAACCGGCGCGGCCGTAGTCGTGGTAGGACATGACACGCCCGAGTCCTGGATCTGGCAGGGATGGACCAGGATGATCTCCTGGCGGGGCGAATAGACCACGTTCCAATGATCTTCACGGGTCTGTTCGCCGACGGTGATGAAACGTGTCACCCCGACCGTGAAGCCCTGGGCAGGAGATTGGTCCTGTTTTTGCTCGGGCGGCACGATGGTCGGGTCGCCGATATAACGGGGAGGAGGCGGGTCTCGAAAGTTGGTGCGCTCGCTCACGTCAGCAGAGACCTGGCGAGCATTCGCCCCGCCTTCCACCGCGGCATAGACCCGTAGCTCTCCCCCACTCTGCTCGCCCACCAGAATCCTTCCGTCGTTGTCGGAATAGAAGGCGACCGTGATCGAGGTGCGGCTGTAGAAGGTCCGGATGAGGATGGCGCTTTCGGTGTTGTTGCGAAAGCGCACGTCCGGGAGTGGCCACGAGATGGTGGCTTCGATCCCGAGCGGGTAGCGACTGAAGTAAAAGCTATGGGGCTTATGAGCGATGTCCTCGTAACCACCCCAGAAGACGGCGTTGTAGAACGTGGTGGCGAATTGGCTGACCCCGCCCCCGATCGCCTTCTCGAGGCGGCCGCCAATGATGGCTCCGTCTTCCAGGTAGCCACCTTCGGCCGTTCGCTCACCGGCTGTCTCGTTGAGTGAGAACTCGCTGCCGGCGGGAACAATGGTCCCGTCGATCTTGTCGGCGATGCGATGGATGTTGGCCACCCGGTTTTGGCAGCAGTCGTGATAGGTCGTGAACTGGCTGACCTTGTGGTTGATGTTGAGCGCTTGCAGCTCTTCGGTGGTGACGTCGGGATCGACTGATTCGTCGATGGGGAGCGGGCCGGCGCGAGAGGCGGAGCGGGCCGCGGCCAAGAGCGCCTCGGCAGTGCCGTCCGCGTCGATGACCGTCCCTTGGACGCCGGGAACGACGTTGACGTAGTCGCCGTCGACGACAAGTTCGGCATTGACCGGCGGCTCCTCCAGATCGGCTCGAAGCGGCTCGAGGTAGGAGTTGATCACATCCGGGTCGAAACTGAAGGTGACCGCCTCGGGTCCGAGGTCGGGAGCGAGAGCATCGGCCAATTGCTCGACCGAAAAAGTCACCTGCCTGTTCCGCTCCCGATTGGTCAAAGTCACCGGGCCTGCCAGAAGCAGCTGGCCCTCGCGCACCGCCGCATCGATATCTGAGCTCGTGAGGCTTGGTTGCGTTTCCGTAACCGGAAGGGCGGTGGTGGTGCGATCACTGGTGGATGCTGCGGCGAGGATGAGGTCGGGAGCGACGTTGCGGTCGATCTCCTGTCCGGCCCGCGGATATTCGCCGACAACCTCGGTTCCCTCCACCACGACGCTGCCGGGAAAGGGCGAGTTGCCGATCACTTCGGTGTCCCAGTCAGTTAGAACCACTTCGAGCGCCGTCGGATCGAGCTTGGCGCTCAACGGAATCGGCGTCGACGAGAAAAGATGAGTGATCCACCAACCGAACTCGCCGAATGGGTTGCCGCTCCGTCCCACACGCATGGCGCTTTGCACCATTGCTTGTTCGTCGAGGTCGAATCCGACCGACTCCGGCGCCAAGAGCAAGGAGTGATCGAGGACCGTGAACTCCGCCGGTGTATTACCGAGGCTGTCCTCGAGGCCAACCAGGGCGTCGGCCGCAGCGCTTTCGGTCAAGCCGCCCAATTCGATTCGATCTGCCGTTACCGAGCCCATTACCTCGCCCGCCGAGAACAGCCGAGTCGCCCCATAGGCAACAAGCACAGCCGCCATTAGGCCGCCGAGTATCCAGAGCAGGCGGGGCCGAGTTGGGAGGGCACCGGCCGGGGCGGGGGAGGTGACGGTCGGCGCGGGCGCGTTTGCAGGCATGATTGGGTTTCCCCCGGAGACGTCTGGCGAGTTTAGGGGGGTTCTGGTCTTCTGACAGACCCGCCCCGTACGATGGCGCAAGTGATCGAGTTTCCACCGATCCATCCGGGGGATCCGGTTTTGGTTTCGGCCACCACGTATATCGCCTACCGGCGATGCCCGGCTCAAGGACTAGGCCGCTTCCGCGGTCGCTATCCCCCGGAATCCAAGGCCTCGTTTCGCGGTGGCCTCACACATGGGTTGATCGCTCGTCACCTGCAAAGCGGACCGATCGACGATCCCGAGCATGCTGCCCGCGAGGTGATTGGGAGCACCAACCTCAACAACAAGATCACCGCGGCCGGGCTCAATCGTCCCTCGCTCCTAGGCCCGGTGATCTCTGAAGCGAGCGACCTTTATCGGCGCTTCACCAAATTGCCGGTCGACCAGTTCGAGCGAGCCGAGGTGGCCTTGCTCTGTGAGGTGGCGGACGGGGTCACTCTGATCGGGCAGGTCGATGCTGTGTTCACCGGACCGCTTCTGCGCGATTGGAAGACGGGGCCTCTTGGCGATCCGCTCGAACAGCTGCTCTTTTACGCGCTGGTTTGGTGTCTGCAAGAGAAGACCCTTCCCAGGGTGGAAGCGATTTCGCTCCAAACCGGAGAGAGCCTGACTCAAACACCGAGTTTGTTCGAGCTTTCGGTAGTGGCCGCAAGAGTCGCGGATCTGGTCAATTTTGTGCGGCGCTCTATCGAACCAGAGAGACGGGCCGGTCCCTGGTGCCGGTACTGCCCGCTATGGCAAGAGTGCCCGGAAGGACAGGCAGCGCTGGCGATAAACAACTAGCCCGCCGTTAGCGTGCTCTATTGGTGACTCGTAAACAGACGCGCCTTTACGGTGACCTCTCGCTTCTGTTCTCGGTTCTCGCTTCCGCCGACGTCGATCCGGATTTGGCCTCCTCTCGGGACGAGGCGGTTTCCATACTCGAGGACTACCTTCTTCCGCGGATCAAGGGCGAGCTGCCACTGGTGATCGCCCTCATCGGTTCGACGGGCGCAGGAAAGTCCACTTTGCTGAACTCGCTCGCCGGCGAAGTTGTATCGATGCCGGGAGCCCTTCGTCCCACTACCAAGCGAGCGCGAGTCTGGTCTCGGGAAGATGCCGCCGAACGCCTGGCTCGTATCGGGCCGGTCTCGGTGTCGAGCCATCCCCTCCTTGAGGAGCTGGCGTTGGTCGACACTCCCGACCTCGATTCCGACTTCCCCGAGCACCGAGCGGAGGCGCTGTCGGTCGTGCGGGCGGCGGATTTCATCCTCTTCATTACCACTGCCGCCCGCTATGGCGACCAGCTCGTATGGGAGACTCTCGAGTCCTTGGTGCAAAAGCGCCCGCTGGCGATAGTTCTCAACCGAGTGCCGAGCCGCTCGTCTGGCGCCCGAAACGATCTGCTCGCTCGGCTGCGGAAGGCGGGGCTCGGACATCTCGAGGTCTACACGATCTCTGAGCAGAGGATTGATCCCAATCGAAAGAGGCTTAGTCCCCAGTCTGTGCAACGGCTCGCCTCCTTCCTTCGTGATCTGCCGCTGGCCGTGCGCCGATCATCGGCGAACATGGCCTCCGATCGAGTGGCGGAGCTGGTGATGCCCGTGCGAGCCTCCCTCCGCGCGGCCCTTCAACGGCGGCTGGGTGAGAGGAGCTCCCTCGAGAAGGCAGCGGTGGAGCTTGCCGACATCACCTCCGAATCGAAGGTCACTCGATTGCGGTTTCGCAGACCCAGGGTCCGGGCGGACATGGTCGATCGCATCGAGGAGCGGGTTCGGGAGGCGCTCGGGGACGGCAGCCTTTCGGAGCTCTCGAAAGAAATCCTCCGGGAGGCGACACCTCCTTATTCGCTGGTCGCTCAACGAGTGATCGCTACCGAGCTTGCCCTGCGACCGCCACCCGAGGAATCATTCCTCGATTCGTTGGAAACGGGGTGGCAGGCCCTCTTGGATGCCAGCTTCGACTAGTGATCCAGCTCCTCGATTTGCTTGATCGCTTGGTGTCGAGTTCGGCCGAGCACCTCCCCGCCGATCAGTTCACGCTCCTGGCCCAGACCGCTAAGAAGCTTCGTCAGCGCCGCGCCTATTCGGGCGTTCTCATAGGGTTGGCGGGGAGCACCGGCTCCGGCAAGTCGAGCCTCCTCAACGCCATCGTGGACGAACAGGTCTCGGATCCGGGGGCGACGCGGCCGACCACCTCCCGTCCGCTGGTGGTGGTACCGCCCGGAGTCGCCAGTCGCCTGGAGCGGATGTGGGCCGAGTTGGACATTGAGGACATCGTCCAGCGAGAAACTCCGGGATCGCTCGTCCTGGTCGATCTCCCCGACGTCGATTCGGTCGCAGCCGACCATCGCCGCCAGGTCAACGATCTGCTTACGATCATCGACGTCGTTGTCTGGGTGACCGATCCGGAGAAATACCGCGACCGGATCATGCACGATCAGTTCTTTCGTCGGCTGATCGCTCATGAACACTCTTACGTGTTCGTTCTCAATCAGGTCGACCGCCTCGATCAAGCCGAATTGGCGATGGTGACCGAGGACCTCGAATGGGCTCTACGCCGCGATGGCTTCTCCGAGCCCGAAGTAGTGACGACTGCTGCCGACCCTCCGGCTGGTCCGCCTGTTGGCGTTGAAGACCTGGTTGAGGCGATCTTGGCCAAGGCCGAGGCGGTCGGTAGCGGCGAGAAGAGAATGAGGACCGAGATAAAGCGCATCCTCGGAACGATCGGGCCGAGCCTGGCCCCGGTGGGGTTTTCTGACCGTTGGGATGTGGTTCGGGCTCGGGCCGCGGCCGACTGGGAACGAGAGCCCCACGCTGCCCGTCAGGAGCTGGTTGCTTTCATTGCGGCTCTGTCGGAGGAAGCGCCCGAGCTTTCGGTTTCGCTCGACGTGCCCAGTGAACCGACCGCTGACATCGGAAGACATCTCGATTCCACATTGGGCCGGGCTCTACGGGAAGGCTTGCGACCCCGCGCCCGCTCGCGAGCGCTGGCCACCGAACTTGAGCTCGCCCTGAGCGAAGAGATCTAGGACCCGGCGTCGGGGGGGACAATCACCCGCATGGCGCCACTACGGCTGGTGGCGCCCACTTCCTTCCAGGCGCCACTGAGCTCACCATCCGCTTGGCCCTCGGTTGGGGGATCGGCGGTGATGGTGAAGGATTCGACCCCTTCCCACACCCGCAGCCCGGGAATACTGGCCAGGTCGCCTCCGAGGAGCAACTTCGATGCGATCCGCAGCAACCGGCGAGCGGGAATCCCCTCGACCACCAGAAGCGTCAAGGGCTCGGGGGGAACCTTGGACAGCGTCAGGGCGAGACGCCCGAAATAGGTGTAGGTGGGGTGGAACTGGATCAGCACCGCTACGGCTTCCGCCCGCCGATCCCCAGCACTCACTAGGAGGTTTGGCTTGCGGGTACGGTATTTGCTGAGGACGGTGCCAACGGCCTTCCGTCCGTAATGGAGGCCTCCGAACCAATACTTGCGATACGGCTCGCCCTCGGCGGCCTTGACAACATCGGCGTCCAAGCCGAAGCCGGCGGCAAACAAGGCGTACTGATGAATCGGCCCCGCCTCGTTCACCCCTTCGATCTCCAGCAAAGGTTCCCGGCGGCGGTCGTGGGCCCCGACGATCAGCTTGGCCGCCGCCCCCGGTTTGCGGGGAATCCCGTAGAGCCGTGAATACACGTTGGTGGTGCCGGTGGGGATAACGGCGAGGGTGGTCTCCGTGCCCGCCACTGCTTGTCCGATGTGATGCACGACGCCGTCGCCTCCCATGGCTGCGATCACATCGAAGGAGTCGGCCACTGCTTGCGCAGTGAGTTGACGGGCATGATCGGCCGACTGCGGCCAGGCTGATTCAACCGCAAAGCGCCGGCTGAGGATGCGGGACACTTTGCGATGGACCCCGCCCGTGAATTGCGATGATGCGGGGTTAGCGATGAGAAGAAGTCGTTGCAATTGCGAAAGACCGAGTTGGGGTCTAGGCGCGAAAGCGTAACTGGTTAGTCTCGGAGCCGTTGTCAGACGCGAAAGGCCCTCTGTTTTCGCTCGTCAACGGTGAAGGGGCAGGTGCCTTGCTGGCCGCCGCGGCCGGAGACGTGGCGGGTGCTTGGAGCGGCGTCGCCTATTCGGCGCTCACCCAGCAAGCGACCGTTGTCGCCTACCACTTGATGGCCAACGACGCAGTGCAAGGATCGGCGTTAGCCCGGGAGTGGTCCGAGCTCGCCGCCGATGAGTCCAACCCGTCGGTATACCGGTCGGCCAGTCCGGAGTTCGAAGATTGGGTGAACAGCCTCCAATCGGGCGAGCCTCTTCGCTCATCGCAGCCGAGCGCCGAGCCGGCGGCGCGGGTGACGCCGGTGGGAGTCTGGTTTCGACGCCGGCCCGAAGAACTGGTCGTAGGGGCGCTCGAGGTTTCCCGATTGACCCATCTCGATGCGACCACCGCGGTAGCAGCGGCGGCGTTCGCCAGCGCTACCGCCGCCAGCTGCTTCGCGCAATCCGGTCGCGATCTCTTATCGGCTGCGGCCGAGATTTCGAATCAAGCGCTCTCACTGGTCGTCGACGAGGCAACTTTCACTAATGTCGATGAGGCGCGACGCTTTCCCCGCCGCTTTTTCGAGATGAGCGGGCTCGCCAATGCTGGTCCCGAGCAAGTCATGGCGGAGCTCGGGCGCGACCAGGGTCCGGATGAAGTGCTATTGGCGATCGCTCTGGCGTGTGCCTCGGATCAAGCTCCCGAGAGCGTCATCCGCTTGGCAGCGGAGACCGGGGGCAGCCGCCTAGCGACGATGGTGGGCGCATTAGTTGGCGCTCGCGATGGCATTCGCAACTGGCCTTGGCCCGTTCCCAACTCGACGTGGTTTGCAGAAATCGGCCGTCGCCTCGTGAGCGGGACCCGGGAGACTCGTGACCTTCCGGTTCCCTATTTCGTTGAGGAAACCCTGACTCACGGCATCGATCGCGACGATCACTTCTCGCGCCCCTGATCGCAAACCTAGTAGGCCGCTTTTACCGTCGGCCTACTGCGCGCGGTTTCCGATCACCCGCCAGCCGGCGAGGATGAACCCGGCCAGCGCCACCATTGCTGCCGGTCGTCCCCAGCGAACGACGTCGACGATTAGAGCCCAGACCAGCGGGCCGACGATGGTGGCGAATCGGCCCACCGTCGCATAGAGGCCGTAGAACTCGCCCAACCGCTCAGGAGGGCTCAGCTCGAACATCAACACCCGGTCGCTGGCCCAGGTCGACCCCAAGGCCAGCCCGCCCATGATCCCCACCGGCCATACCAGCGACGAAAGGTCGACCACGGCCGCCGCCGAACCTAGGAGGATTGCCGCGGCCCATACCAGCAACGTGGCGCGCAGGGTCCTCCGCGCTCCCCGGCGACTCGCCGCTCGCCCCCCGACCAGACCTCCGATGACGGCGGCGCCGATGGCGATGGCGAGAAGAGTGTTGACCTCCTCCGGGCTCAGACCCAGCTCCGAGATCACGAACAGGGCCAGGAAGCCCCCGATGAGCGTGTTGATGGAGTCGGTGTAGAGAAATCGACCAATCAAAAACCGTTTCAGGCCCGGCACTTGCGAAGCGGACCTCCAAGAGGCGACCAGGCCAGAACGACGGAAGGTCGCCGGGGTTGGAGCTTCGCGGAGCCAAACAAAAAGAGGTAAAGCGAATAGGGCGAAGGCGATCGCCAGCGCCCGGAAGGTGAAGGCGTAGCCCTGCGACTCCAGAGTGAGTCGCCCGATCGCCAAACCGATGAATGACCCCAGATAGCCGACAGCCACCCCGAGACCGGAGACCTGTCCGCGGTTTGCTTCGTGGCTTACCTGCGAAAGCAGGGCGTCATAGAGGGCAGAGCCGAGGTTGAATCCAATCAATCCCACCCCCAGGATCACCAGAGAGTTCCCGAGTTCGAAGCTCCCCAATGAGAAGGTGGCAGCTACGGCAATCGCCGTCGTCAGGGCGAGCAGCGGCAACCGGCGCCCGCTGCGATCGCTGCGAGCACCAAGCCAAGCGGCAAGAACTATGACCACCACTCCGGCCGCGGCTTCCGTGATGGCTAGCTGGCTGTC
Organism: Acidimicrobiia bacterium; assembly: GCA_025922945.1. Taxonomy (GTDB): domain Bacteria; phylum Actinomycetota; class Acidimicrobiia; order Spongiisociales; family ZC4RG35; genus JACCTH01. The sequence goes on from JAICGW010000005.1 coordinate 13,012, forward strand.
TCGCCCCCCTTCCTCACGAAGCCAAGCCGGGAAATAAAGGCCGATGACCCCGAGGGCGAAGATCGTGTTGGCGAGGTCGTAGAGCAACCACCCCGCGACGGCCCGTCTACGCGCGGTCATCCAGGGATGAGATGGTCGGCTTGATCAGAAAGTGACGGCTACCGATATGAGCTCGTCATGCCCCAGCATCCCCGCCGCCGCCTGGAGGGCCCGCGACGACTCCTCGAGCGGAAACTGGTGAGAAACGAGGTCGTCAAGACGAGGATCGGTGGCGATCTGGGAGGCAGCCCACGTGTAGGCGGCGCTGCTGGCGCCCAACGCACCTTTGACGGTGAGTTGTTTTTGCACGATCAGGTCTGAGAAGAAGTGGACGGGCCGGTTGCCCTTCGTCGAAGCGAGGATCACGGTGCCCCCCGAGCGGACCAGATCGAGAGCCGTGAACATGGCTTCGGGATCGTCGGAGGTGACATCGACGACCACGTCGGGACGAGTGCCGAGGTGATCGGCCACTGCGGCCGGGACATCCTCGGTGGTGGCGTTCACCGTCAGCTTCGCTCCCAACCGGGAAGCAACCTCCAGCCGGTCTCCGTCGACATCGAGCCCGCTCACCCCCACCCAGGCGGCACCGGCTCCCATCGCCGCGATGACGCAACCGAGTCCTCGGGGCCCCGGCCCGAGCACCATCACCGTCTGGCCGGACTGAAGCAAAGGCAATTCAACCGCCCAGGTGTATCCGGCGGCGAGCGGGTGGACGAAGGTGGCCAGTTCGGCGGTGATGTCATCGGATACCACATGAGTGCGCGAGCTGGGATCGAGGTACAGGTATTCGGCGAGGCCACCCCACAGCCCGGGCGGTTCCGTCGATGGGAGTCGGCCGTAACTGTTGATCGGTCGCCGGTGGCGGCAACCGCTGATTCCGAGTCGGCAGCGGCTGCATACGCCGCAGTGCAGTTCCGGTTCGACGACGACCCGGGTTCCGATCTCGTGGGGCAGCGAACCGTCGGTGCTGGCGATCCGGCCTACCACTTGATGTCCGAGCACGAGTGGATAGACCACATCGGCGCGACCGCCTTTCCATATCTGGACGTCAGCGCCTGAGATCCCGTTGGCTTCGATTGCGAGCCAGCCACCGTGGTCGGGAGGCCGAATCGGTAGCTGGTGACAGCGCAGCCGCTTCGGTTCGACGAGCAGCATCGCCTTGGCCTGGGATGGGGTCTCCACGTGTCGGCGAGTGTACCGGCGCGGCTTTGAGCCAATTCCTTGGTCGCGCTCGAGGACCGAACTCAGGTGCGGTCGAAGACTGCTGCCAGCCGCTCCATCGCCGTTTCGAGGTCATGATCGGCAAGGGCGTAAGACATGCGGGCGTAGCCGTCGGCTCCGAAGGCTTCGCCGGGGACTACAGCCACCTTCGCTTCGTCCAGGAGGTGCGCCGCAACTCCCATCGACGAACCCCATCGTTCGACATGGGGGCGTAGTGAAGGAAAGGCGTAAAAGGCGCCGTCAGGTTCGACGCAAGAAACCCCATTCATCTTCGTGAGCCATCGATACATGGTCACGCGCCGACGGTCGAACGCTTGCCTCATCTCCTCAATCGGCTCCCGGGGACCCCCGAGAGCCGCTAGTGCCCCTTGTTGGGCAATGTTGTTGACGTTGGAGGTCAAGTGGGACTGATGACTGGCCGCGGCCTTGATCACGTCGCTCGGTCCGACGAGCCACCCGACTCTCCACCCGGTCATGGCGAATGTCTTGGCAACGCCATTGATCGCCAGCCAACGGTCTCCGAGCTCGGGGGAGCTGATGATCGAGGCGGCCGATGTCTCTCCCGTATAGATCAGCCGTTGGTAGATCTCGTCGGTCACGACCCAGATCCCACGTTCGCCGGCCCACTGTCCAATCGCGGCAACTTCCTCAGGGGTGTAGACCGCTCCGGTGGGGTTAGACGGGGAGACGAAGATCAGGAGCTTCGTGCGGGAAGTGGCGGTCCGGTCGAGCTGTTCGGGCGAGACCTTGAAACCAGTGGCGTCGTCGGTGGAGACAGCCACTGGAATCCCGCCAGCGAGCTTGGTCGCTTCGGGATACGTCACCCAGTAGGGCGCGGGGATCAGCGCCTCATCTCCCGGATCCAGCAGCGCCGCCAGAGCGAGATAGACAGCCTGCTTTGCCCCGTTGGTAATGAGAGTCTGTTGGGGACCTACCCGGGCACCAGAGAACTCAGCGGTGTACTCGGCGACGGCTTCGCGCAGCGCCGGCAGGCCGGCGTTGGGGGTGTAGTGATGGTTGGCGGGGTCGGAGGCCGCCCGTTGCGCGGCCTCGACGATGTGGGCCGGAGTCGGGAAATCGGGTTCCCCCGCCCCCAGACTGATTACCGCCTCCCCGGCGGCCCGCAGCTGTCGAGCGCGCTCGGTGATCGCCATCGTGGCCGACTCTTCGATGCCAGCAACTCGCGCCGAGATCCGCCCTCTCACTCAACCCGTCCGATCTGGAACCTTATGACTTGGCGTCATCCACCGCGTCTGAGGCCGCATCCTTCGCCTCTTCGACGACTTCTTCGGCTTTGTCCTTGGCGGACTCGGCGACTTCGGAGGCGGCTTCTCCCGCCCCGGATCGCGCCTCGGCCACCTTCTCCTTACCCTTCTCCCAGACCTCCTCGGCCTTGTCCTTGGCCTTTTCCACCACCGGAGCCGCCTTCTCCTTGGCCTTTTCCACCATCGGCCCGGCCTTTTCCATGGCTTCGCTGGCTTTTTCTTTGGCTTTCTCCATCATCGGCCCGGCCTTTTCGGCAGCGTCTTCGGCCAGGTCCTTGGTCTTCGACAGGACCCCCTTCAACGTGTCTTTGAGCGACATGCAACCTCCTGGGTAGAGTTGGACGAAAGTTAGCCTTCCGGCCAGGCGTCAGTAACGGTGGAAGGCGACCACTCGCCCGAAGCCGTCGAGCACGATTACGGCATCGCCTCCGTTGTTCCACACCGGCCCCTCGGCACACCAGGGGAGCGCATCCCCGCTTGGCGCGCAAGCGGTCGTGATAGCCACACTGGCGCCGGGCTCGAGTACCGTGGCGGGGAAAGAGAAGCGATTTATCGAGGACTCGTCGCGAAGGGTGAATCCCTCGAGATCTACGCCTGCCGCCGACGGATTCGTAATCACCACAACCTCGGCCACATCTTCGCCCGGTGGGTTGTAATCGACCGGTCCGACCGCAAGGTTCGCCTTCTCTCCCGTGGCCCCGCAGATTTCGTCGCCCCAGAGGCCGAGTCCGTCTTCCATGGCCGCTAACTCAAGGTCGAGCAAAGTCGCCCGGGTATCACTCAAAGCGAACGCGTGCCCCGTAGCCGTGGCTTCGTGGCCGATAGATGTAGTGCCTACGTAGACGTCAGCCACCATCCGATCGAATTGATCAACGCTCTGTGGCACGACGGCTACTTCCTTGTCTGCGATCCAGTCACTCAGCCAATGATGAGCTTGATTCCCGTAGCACTCATCCTTCTCCGGGGCGTTGATCCCGAACAGTCGGAATTCCTCACTCTCAGTTCGGAAGCTGTCGCCATCGACGACAGAAGTCACGAGGACCGTGTCCAGAGGAACAATCGAAGTCGGCGCCGCCGGATTTCCGCCGCCGCCAGCAACGTTGCACCCGAGGATCAACAGAAGCCAGGGAATCAGAAGGCGCCTCATCCGGCTTCAGGCTATGGCTAGCTCAGTTGCCGCCCGGCTGCACGCCGAGCGGCAATGTGGATCAGGTCCCAGACCGAGGAGAAAGGAGGGGCATAGGCGAGGTCGACCCAGGCCAGTTCGTCGATCGACATCTGGGCCCAGATAGCCGTAGCGATGACGTCGATCTTCTTACCCGACCCGGGGCCACCCACGATCTGGCCGCCCAGCACCCTGCGGCTGATGTGATCGGCAATCAGCCTCACGTCGACTCGAGTGGCGGTTGGCCAGTATCCGGCGGTGTTGGTGCCGGTCACGGTGCCCACGGCGGGCTCGTACCCATAGATCACGCTTTCCCCTGTCAACAGCCCGGTGCGGGCGATCTCGACCTCACCGACTTTGGTGATGGCGGTTCCGAGCACGCCCGGAAACGTTTCCCGCTCGGAATCGCCGACGGCGGTGTTGCCGATATTGGTGCCGGCGACGCGACCGGTCTTGTTGGCGACCGTTCCCAGGGCCATATTGACCTGTCGCCCTGACACCCGATGAGTTGCTTCCGCGCAATCCCCTCCTGACCAGACTCCAGGTTGATTCGTCTCCTGGAAGGAGTTGACCGCCACCGCCCCGGTGACTCCGGTCTCGATACCGGCCTGGCGAGCGAGTTCGGACTCCGGTGAGGTCCCGAGCCCAATCACGACGACGTCGCCAAGGAAATCGTGACCTCCGCCATGTGCCTCGTGCTCCTCGATGGTGTCGATGTACACGCCGGTGACGAGCTCGATGCCGAGCCTGCGGACCGCTGCGTCGGCCAGTGACCCCATGTCGGGATCGAGCGTGCGCGTAAGGACGTGTTCGCCCGAGGTGACGAGGGTGACATTGCGACCGCGGTGGGCGAAGGCCTCCGCCACTTCGAGGCCGATATAACCCCCACCCACCACAACCGCTTTGCGAGTTCCGCGGTCGACCAATTCGCGCAGATGATCGGCGTCATTGAGCCATCGCAGACCCAGGGCCTTCTCCGCCCCAGCGACACTCGGTGGGCGGAGGGGACGCGCCCCCGTCGAATACATCAAGTAATCGAAGCCGATCTCAGACCTGTCGCCGGCTGAGTCGACCAGGATCGTGCGTCGATCGAGATCAATCTCCATCACCTCGCTTCGCAGGTGAACACTGATGTCGCGGGCGGCAAACTCCGCCGGGGTCCGGGCCACCAGATCATCAACCTCGGCAACCTCCCCGCCCATTACGTACGGCTCACCGCACGCCGAGTAGCTCACGTAGTCGCCTCGCTCGAATGCGATGATCTCGAGATCCGGGGCAAGGCGTTTCGCCTGGGAGGCGGCCGACATTCCTGCCGCGTCTCCACCCACGACCACAAGCCGCTCGGTCATGAGAGGTTTCTAGTCGACCCTGGCTGCGGCACCTTGGAAGTGCCAGAGCTCTTTGGCCTGGCGGGCTCGATCAATGTCGACGAAGGCCAGAAGGATGAATCCAAGCGTAAAGAAGGCGATGAGCGACAGGATCGCCTGACGGCTCGACCCGGTCACCTGATTGACGATCCCGAACAGGAGCGGCCCCCAGATGGCGGCGAACTTCGAGAAGACCGAGTAGAAGCCGTAGAACTCAGCTGAGGCCTGTTCGGGGATCATCGAACCGTAGAGGCTGCGGGAAAGCGCCTGGGTGCCTCCGAGCACCAGGCCCACCGACGCAGCGAGACCGAGAAAGGGAAGGAAGCTCTCTTCCGGCAGGCTGTACCCGAGGATCGAGACGCCGGTCCAGAGCACCAGCGAGACCATGATGGCCCGCTTGGGCCCGATCTTGCCGGCGATCCAACCGAACAAGAGCGCACCGCCGAAGGCGACGATCTGCACCACAAGGAAAGCGAGGGCAACGTCGGCGGTGTCCAGTCGCAGAGTCTCGGTGGCAAATGCGGCCGAGATCGAGATGACGGTCTGGACACCGTCGTTGTAAAGCAGGAAGGCGACGAGGAACAAGAGGAGTTGGGGGAACTTCCTCAACCGGGCAATCGTGTTGGCCGTGCGGGCGAACCCGATTCGGGCGTAGGTAAGAAACCCCGGTCTCGCTCCTGCTGGCAGCGGCTCGGCCACACCGGGTTCCCGGAGGCGCCGGAACGCGAAGATGGCAAATCCCAGCCACCACAGTCCGGCCATGACAATGGCGATACGGGCAGCAGCGGCGGCGAAGCTCTCGGGACTGAACTGGATCAGCAGAAGGGAGATCAAGAACTGGACGCCCCCGCCGAGATAGCCGAAGGCGTAGCCGCGCGAGGACACCCGGTCGATGGTCTCGTTGGTGGTGAGATGGGGGAGAAGGCTGTCGTAGAAGACGGCGGCGATGGCCCAGCAGGTTTCGACGACCAGGAACAGGATCACCGTCAGCCAGACGTCTCCCGGTCCCATCAAAGCAAACAGGAGCGAGAGCACCGCGCCGGTGTAAGCGAACGTGCGGAGGAACCTCAGTTTGCGGGCGGCGAAGTCGCCCACCGCTCCCATCACCGGGGAAAGCACGAATGCCAGCAGCGCTGCCGCGCTGACCATATAGCTGAAGAGCGACTCGCCGTCGACCATCCTCCCCAACACCGTGATGCCTCCTTCCGGCATGATCTCGCCGGTGAAGATGGCCGGCAGTAGGACTGCGAGGGTGGTGGTCGTGTAGGCCGAGTTGGCCCAGTCATACATCGCCCAGCCGAATATCGACCGCCGGTCGTTCCTCATGCTGGCGTCTTGCATTCGGCGGCGACTTTATAGATCGCGGCTATCGCTAGCTTGCCGGAGCGATGCCAAGACGGGCACCCATTGGCGCCTTGCTTTTGGTTTTGGCTTGTGGGCCGGCCCAGGACCCGACGTCGACAACGGCCAGCGCGCAGCCCGCCACCACTATCACGGCCGCCGCCTCGACCACTACTGCGAGCCCGACTACCTCGACGACTTCTGCCGCCCCGACCACCACTGCAGCGCCGCTACTAGGCCTGCGCTACACCACCGTCGTCGAGGATCTGCCGTTTCCCACCGTGCTCGTTTCTCGTCCGGGCGAGGATGAGATCTATTTCGCCACCAAGAACGGACAGGTCTGGAAACTAGGTGAGGGGGTGATCCTCGATATCGGTGATCGGGTGACCAACTCGGGGGAGAGGGGTCTATTAGGAATGACGTTTCATCCCGAGGACCCGAGCCGCCTGTTTCTCCACTACTCAGACCGGAACGGAGATACCGCGGTTTCCGAATTCGTCGACGACGGCGGCTTCGATGCTGCGCTCGAGCGAATATTCCTCCAGGTGTCCCAACCCGCTGCCAACCACAACGGCGGGACGATCGCCTTCGGTCCCGATGGGTACCTCTGGATTGCTCTCGGAGACGGCGGTGGTGGGGGCGATACCTTTGGCACTGGCCAGACGACTGCGGATCTGCTCGGCGGGCTTCTCCGCCTCGAAGTCGACGCCACCGAGCCTTACGAGATCCCGCCCGACAACCCCTTCACCGACGGTGGCGGGGCGCCGGAGGTATGGGCGATTGGTTTGCGCAACCCGTGGCGGGCCGCATTTGACGAGGACCTGATCTATATCGCCGATGTCGGGCAGAGCAACTTCGAGGAGATCAACGTCGCCCCGACCTCCGCTCCCGCCCTCAACTACGGCTGGCCGGTGACAGAGGGTCTCCACTGTTTCGAACCTGCGCAAGGCTGTGACATGGCGGGGATCACGTTGCCGGTGGTCGAGGTGGCCCATTCCGACTCGGGAACGTGTTCGATCACGGGCGGCGTCGTCTATCGCGGTTCGGCCATTCCCGAGCTCACGGGCCACTACTTCTACTCCGACTATTGCGGCGGATGGCTTCGCAGCTTCGTCTTCGACGGAGCGGGCGCCTCCCAGCAGCAAGATTGGACCGAGCAGGTGGGAATTCCGGGCCCGGTCGTCTCCTTCGGGCACGACGCCGCCGGCGAGGTCTACGTCCTGACCACCGAGACGATCCTCCGCATCGATCCGGTCAGGTAGTCAAACAGCGGCGGCGAAACGATCGAGCGTCTTGACCCAGCCGCTCTCGTAGTTGGATCTGACTTCCTCCGCCCTTTCCCCCCGCGTTTCCCATCCGCGATGTTCGAGTTCAACCACAGTGACGTTGCCGCGGGAGGCAAAACGAACCTCGACTTCGGTGGTCTCATCGAGAGGGAGGCCCGGATGCCAGGTGAAGACGAGTCGATGAGGAGGGTCCCAGGCGGTGATCTGACCCCACACTTCCCGACCCTCTTGCCAAACCTCGAAGATCGCTCCCCCCTCCCAGGGTTCCATTCCCGCCGATACCGCGTCGACTTCATGGACCGAGTGAGTTTTGATGGGCCACCAATCGCCCATGCGCTGGGTGAAGACCATAAAGGCGTGCTCTACGGGAGCGTCGACGGTCACCGACTTTCGCACCGGCTCCACCGACTTCTTCTCAGCCGTCACTCGTTTCATCCTCTTCTCCTCTCTCGGCGGTCCGTTTGAATGAGGCAAGCGCCTCCTCCCAGAACCCCTCGACGTAGTCGCGTAATTCGACCAATCCATCACGGCGGAGGCTGTAGTAGCGCCTGGTCCCTACCTGGCGCTCACCGATCAATCCGGCTTCTTTCAACACTCGCAAGTGTTGGGAGACCGCCGGCCGGCTCACGGGGAGCTCGGCGGCGATCTCGCCTACCGAACGGTCCCCACCGGCCAACCGCTCGAAAACCGAGCGCCGCGTGGGATCAGCCAAGGCGGTCAACGCGTCACTGTAAGCCATAACTTACCGTAAGTTAGTGCTTACCAAGGGGTATGTCAAGGGTTCTCTCTTGCCCAGTGGCAATACGCTCCGGGAATGATCAGCCCCAGCTATGTCTCCGGGACGGCGAGCACCCCGCTGATCGGCCAGACCATCGGCGATCATCTCGATGGTGTCGTCGCCATGTATCCCGACAATCTCTGCCTCGTCTCGCGGCATCAAGAGGTTCGGTGGTCCTACGCGGACTTTCTGGCGGAGGTGGAACGCTGTGCTCGGGCTTTTCTCGCCCTTGGCGTTGATCGAGGCGATCGCATTGGAATCTGGGCTCCCAACCGAGCGGAATGGACCGTCGTCCAGTACGCCACCGCCAAGATCGGGGCGATCCTGGTCAACGTCAATCCCTCGTATCGCAGTCACGAGTTGAGTTACGCCTTGAACCAATCCGGAGTCACGTTGTTGGTCAGGGCAGCCGAATTCAAAGGCGTCTCCTACTCGGATACGCTCGACTCGGTTCGCAGCCAGGTCCCGCGGCTAGAGATCGATATTGGTCTCGGCGAGGGAGCGAGCGACATTCCCTGGGAGGACTTTCTCGATCGTGCCGACCATGTTGCGATCGATGCGCTGCGGTCGGCCCAAGCGGTGCTCGAGTTCGACGATCCGATCAATATCCAATACACCTCCGGCACCACCGGCAACCCCAAAGGCGCCACGCTCACCCATCACAACATCCTCAACAACGGCTACTTCGTAACCGGGATTCAGGGACTCGGTCCCGGATCGGTGCTCTGTGTACCGGTCCCGCTCTATCACTGTTTCGGAATGGTGATGGGGAATCTGGGGATGCTGAGCCGGGGCGGAGCCGTGGTCTATCCCGCCGAGGCTTTCGATCCCACCGCCACCCTGGCTGCGATCGGCGAAGAGAGCTGCGAGGCCCTTTACGGGGTGCCGACAATGTTTATCGCCATGCTCGACGACCCGTCCTTTGCCGAGGCCGAGCTGGCAACGCTGCGCACCGGAATCATGGCGGGCTCTCCCTGCCCGGTCGAAGTGATGAAGCGGGTGATCTCGGACATGAACATGGAAGGGGTCACCATCGCCTACGGAATGACAGAGACCTCGCCGGTGTCGTTCCAGAGTCGCATCGATGACCCCATCGATCGCCGCGTGTCGACGGTGGGCCGGATCATGCCCCACGTCGAATCGAAGATCATCGATCCCGAAAGTGGAAAGGTTCGACCTCGCGGTGAACCGGGCGAGCTCTGCACGCGGGGCTACTCGGTGATGCGCGGCTACTGGGACAATTCCGAGGCCACCGGCGAGGCGATCGATGAGGCAGGCTGGATGCACAGCGGGGATCTGGCGATGATGGACGAGGAGGGCTATGTCAACATCGTCGGTCGCATCAAGGACATGGTGATCAGAGGTGGCGAGAACATCTACCCCCGAGAGGTAGAGGAGTTCCTGTACGGCCATCCCGCCATCGTCGACGTTCAGGTGATCGGAGTCCCGGATGTGAGATACGGCGAGGAGCTCTGTGCCTGGGTCCGACTCCGCGAGGGTCAACAACTCTCGCTCGATGAGTTGCGCGATTTCTGCAGCGGGCGAATCGCCAATTACAAGATCCCGCGCTACCTCCGGGTAACCGACGAATTTCCGTTGACCGTGACCGGCAAGGTCCAGAAGTTCAAGATGCGGGAGACTTCGATCGAGGAGCTGGGCTTGGCTGCGGCCGCATCGGTTCGCACCGCCTAAGGAAGCACTTGAGGACCGAGCATCCCTCGATCGCCCACGTTCGCAACGAGCTCGAGCGCCGCGGCGCCACCGGCGAGATCCGCGTATTCGGCGCACCGGTACGGACCGCTGCCGACGCCGCCGCCGCTTTGGGATGTGAGATCGGAGCCATCGTCAATAGCTTGATCTTCGACGCCGATGGCGCCCCGCGGCTGATCCTGACATCGGGAGCGCATCGAGTCGACACAACCAAGGTCGCCAGCCGATTGGCAGTCGAGCGCCTAGCCAAGGCTTCTCCCGAGTTTGTCCGCCAGCACACGGGTCAGGTAATCGGCGGAGTCGCTCCGGTGGGCCACCTAGAAGCGATCCCGACCTATATCGATCCCTGGCTGAGCAGGCACGAATCCATTTGGGCCGCAGCAGGCCACCCCGACGCCGTCTTCAGCACCACCTACGAGGAGCTGCAGAAGCTGACCGACGCCACGACCCTCGACGTCGACTGAACGGTCGCCTCCGGGACGAAATCGCTATCGGCCGCCGATGACGACTATCTCTCCCTGAGCCGTGGTGGCAAGGACGGCTCCTCGCACCACGACTATCTCCTCCCTGATCGCCGAGCCGGTCTCGAACCGCCAGACCTCGGCCCCGGTGGCGGCATCGGCGGCCAGTACCAATCCGTCCTGAGTACCGAGATAAATAAGGTCGTCCGCCAGCACCGGTGGAGTCGTGATGAGATTGTCGGTGGAGAAGACACTTTCCCAGGGAGATGGCATCTCGATGGGATTGGTCCACAACGCCGGGTCGAGGGAAAGGGCTATCAAGGTTCGCTCCTCGATCAGATACATAGTTTCGGGCGTCAGGGCCGGGCCGAGGCGGACCGATGTCGAACTGGGATAGAAAGCCGAGTAGCGGGCGGACGGCACTCCGCAAGAGCCGGTCCCGTAGACATGGACCCCGGGCGGCGATTCGAGCCCGACGAAGACCGCGTCGCCAGTCACGACCGGGCTTGCCAACGCACTTCCGGTCAACTGGACCGGGTTCTCGCACAAAGGTTCTCCGGTCGCGGCATCGACCAAATAGAGATATCCGTCCCGAGCGACTGCATAGATCACTCCGTCGACCTCGGCCGCTCCGGAGGTGAAGCTCTCGCCACCGGTGTCAAAAGTCCACAGCGGAACTCCGCTCGCCAGCGTCAGTGCGTGCAGCATCCCCTCGCTGGTGGCGTAAACGACCTTGTCCCCCGTGAGGAGCGGGGCTCCGCGGGCGCTACCGATCGGGCTCTGCCAGAGCGCAGCGCCGCTTCTCAGGGCGTCGTATCCGTAGGCGATGCCTTCCGTGGTCGAAAAAGTGAGAATCAAGGCCGACTGCTCACCCTCTCCCACTACCGGCTGTCCGACTGCCAGGTCCGAGGAGATCCGTGCATCTGGTACCACTCTCAGGTTCAGGAGACCGGTTTGCATCTCGAGGCCGTAGACGAGGTCCTCGTCGGTGCCGAAGTAGACATAAGGGCCAAAGGCGATGGCGGGGGTGATGATGCTGCCGCCGGGTGTATCCCGCCAGTAGTAGCCGGCCACCTCCCGGAAGCCGCCGGAAGAGAGTCCGGCCCGGCTCGTTCCTCCCCGCACCGGGTAGATGCCGTTCAGCCGCGACTCGGGGGGCGGTAACTCCGTGTCGTGAATAGCGGCGACCACGGTGGTGGATGGGTTGACCTCGACTGCGCTCGCGGCGGTGGTTGTGGTCGCAGGAGTGAGAAGGTTGATTGTAAGAGCAGCCGATCCCACGGCGAGCACCGCCACAGCCGCCGCTCCCAATGCCAGTTGCCAACCGGGTCGGCGCCTCGCTCGTCGCGGTCGATGCAGTCCCGCCGCCCGACGTTGCGCGGGGCTGAGGATGAGGTCGCCGGAAAGACCGGCTGCTGCCATCGCTTGATCGATGCGGGAAAGCAGCAGTTCGTCGTCTTCGTCCTCGGCTGTCTCCATGGCCGTAGCCACCGCCGGGTTTGACATGAAAGATGGCTCCCAACCAGCCGGGAGCGTCCGGAGCCGGGCCGCGACCGATCTCGCTAGCGGGTCTCCCCACAGACCGCCGGCCTCGATCGCTTTGGCGGCCACGACGGAGTTTCCGAGCTGCATCGCCAGAGCCGCCGCCTCGGCGGCCAGATCTTGATCGCGCCCCCGCCTGGCGCGGGCGATCATCAACTCGACCGCGGCTCCGAACCAGCCGCTCTGCAAGAGCAGGTCACCCAGATCTGCTGCCCGCTCGGGATCCCAAATATCGGCTAAATCGAGTTGGAGAGCCTCGATGCGACTCCGCCAGCGCAGGCCGTCTCCTCCGGTCGGAGTCGCCGATAGAGCCGACTCGACCTCGCTTCGGGCCTCTTCATCGCGGCCAGCGAGGGTAAGCGCCCGGGCTTTCAAATAACGAGTCGCGTTCTCCCAAGCCGGCAGGTGGTCGAGGGCAACGCGGAGGGCGTCGTCCGCGCTCTCGAGTGCATCGTCGGCCCGATCGAAGATCAAGCCTCCTTCGGCCTCAGCCATCGAGACCAGCATGGAGGCGGCCTTCGAGCCTGATCGTTCGGCGAGTTCGGCTGCCTGCGCCCCTACTTCCCTCGCCCGTTCCGGCTGGCCGGTCGCATACAGCGTGCGAGCCCAGCAAGCGAGGTTCGAAGCGAGCGAAGCTTCCCCTTCCAGGGATCCGGCCTGGTCGACGAGGAATGCGAAGTCCATTTCCGCCTTGCCGACGTCGCCCTGATCGAACTCGAGCCAAGCGCGGTTGAGACGCCCGTAGAAGCGCTGGACCATCGATCCGTGTTCATCGAGGAGAGCCTCACCTCGCTGGAGGGCAGCGGTGGCCTCGGCAGCGAAACCGAGTCGCGAGAGCTCCCGACCGTGGAAGGTGAGAAGCGAGCCGAGCTTGGCTGGCTGGTTCAAAGTGGCGGCCACCGACTCGGCCATCGCTACCCACCGCTCGGCCGCTTGTGGATGCTGACGGTCGTCGGCTACCGCAGCCGCGAAACCCAAGGCGTTGACGAGCTCCTCGCCAGTGAGCAAGCGCACCGCGGCTTCGATTTCACGTTGGGAGTCTTCTGATCGGCCCGTCCATCGATAGAGCATCGCCAGCTGCAGTCGAAGCCGGCCCTCGGCCTCCCCGCCTTCGATCTCGGCCGCGTCCCGGGCCTGGAGGGCGAGCGCAATAATCTCGGTTCGATCGGCGTCGTGCCGTCGATGCCCGCTATCGAGGGCTTCCTGGCTGAGAAACGACCACGCCTCCTCGGCTTTTCCGGCTTCGAGAAGCAGACGACCCTTGACCGCCGGCCCGGCGTCGAGATTTCGGGCAAGCCTCTCGGCGAGGAACGCGGCCAGCGCCGGTTTCACGTCCACGGCCTTTCCGGGAGCCAGGGCGTAGCCGCGGCCCGTCTCGACGATGTCTCCACTCTCCTCGAGGCGGGCGCTGATGTCTCGTATCTCGGCGGGCGTTATGTCGAGGGCGAAGGCCACGGCATTGATCGAAACCGGGACCTGGGCGATTGTCAGGAGAGAAAGCAGATCGGCGTCGGATGCCATGGCGGCGAAAGTGTGCCACAAGGCGCCCTCTCGGGCCCAGAAGGGCACCCTTTAACCCCAGAAGGGAGGTTCCGGAGCGGGAGGTACCCGATTCTGTCGGACCCCTTTGATAGCCTCGATGGGGTGGATGGAGATGGGACTGTGCCGGCCGCGGTAGGCCGGGTAATCGGGACTGAGGATGCCACCCCGCTCGAGTTCTGGGTGGGGGTTGGCCCCGATCGGTTCCTCCAACTCGATGACGTGGTGGCGCTTTCCCGGGTCCTACCGGGCGGCCAGATCGTCCATATATATGGGATCGTCTCGCAGGTGCGGGCCCGCTACGAAGGGGCCACCTTTGACTCCGATGTCTTCCTGATCGAGAACGGGCTCTTGCCGGCCGAGGTGTTCGAGACCGCCCAGGTCACGGCGACCCGTTTCGAGCCCGAGGTTTTTGTGCCCCCTCGGCCCGGCCAGGAAGTGGCGGTGGCGGCGGGAGCGGACCGGGACCGAGCCCTGTTTTTCGATCGGATGACAGAGCGGCTGCCGGTGGGGCTGTCACGCAACGGCGAACCCCTTTTTGTCAACCTGGAGTTCCTCGACGGGCGGAGGGGGGCGCACGTCAACATCTCCGGGATCAGCGGGGTGGCAACCAAGACCACCTACGCCACGTTCCTGCTCCACTCGCTTTTCACTTCGGGAGTGCTGGGGAATCGAACGGTCAACACCAAAGCCTTGATCTTCAACGTCAAGGGCGAGGACCTCCTCTTCCTCGACAAGCCCAATATCGTTCTCGAGGACGAAGACTCGCTTCTGTACGGCAAGCTCGGTCTGCCGGCCGAAGCCTTCCGCTCTTTTCAGATCTTCGCTCCACCACGGCGCGGCGCCGGGGTGGTCGTTCCCGACGTCAGCAGTCGCACCAACGGCGTCACGCCCTTCTTCTGGACCATCGAGGAGTTCTGCCACGAGGACCTGCTGCCGTTCCTTTTTGCGGAGTCAGAGGACGAGCGCGCCCACTACACCATGGTCATCTACAACGTCACGACCCAGCTCCGGCAGGCGATTCCGATCGGTGAGGGAGCGGTGCGGATCGAGGGCGAGGAAGTCCGCACCTTCCGCCAGCTCGTCGACGTAATCAACGATCGTGTGCAAAACGATCAGACTTGGGCCGGACCAGCCATCGGCCTGGGAACCATCAACGCCTTCATCCGTCGCCTGGCGGCCGCCCAACGTCACGTGGAGCAGCTGATCCGAGGCGACCAGTCGGCGCCGGACCGCAACCGCATCAGCCTCGACCATCAGGTGACGGTGGTGGACATCCACAACCTCCACGACCGGGCCAAGCGGTTCGTGGTCGGGGTCACCATTCGCAAGGCGTTCGAGGAGAAGGAGCGGGCCGGCCAGTCGAACGAGATGCTGTTCCTGGTTTTGGACGAGCTCAACAAATACGCTCCCCGGGAGGGATCGAGCCCAATCAAAGAGATCCTCCTCGATGTCGCCGAGCGGGGGCGCAGTCTGGGCGTGATTCTCATCGGTGCACAGCAGACCGCGAGCGAGGTCGAGCGCCGGATAATCGCCAACAGCGCCATCCGGGTGGTGGGTAGGCTCGATCCGGCGGAGGCAGCGCGGGAGGAGTACGGGTTCCTGCCCTCGGTTCATCGCCAGCGGGCCACGATCATCAAGCCGGGGACGATGCTTCTGTCCCAGCCCGAGTTGCCCATCCCGCTCGTGCTCGAGTTCCCCTTCCCGGCCTGGGCCACCCGGGCTTCGGAGGCGGGGCTAGCGGCCGAGGACCTCGTCCTCGCCGATCCCTTCGCCGGATTGGATTGAGGTGAAGGTCCTCCACACCGCCGACTGGCACGTCGGGCGGACGATTCGTGGCCTGTCGCGGGAGGAGGAACACCGCGCCGTACTTGGAGAGATTGCCACCCTGGCCGAGGCCGAGAAGGTCGATCTCATCCTCATCACCGGCGACATCTTCGACGCCTCCACCCCCAGTCCCTCCGCCGAAGAGATCGTCTACCGGGCGCTCCTGGCCCTAGCCGAGGTAGGGCCGGTGGTGATCGTCGCCGGCAATCATGACAACCCGAGCCGACTTCGTGCCGTCGCCCCGTTGCTCAGGCTGGGGCGAGTCCAGGTGGGGGCGGGTGTGGAGCGAGACGGCGTCCTCGAGTTCCCAGACCTTGCCACCCGGGTGGTCATGGTGCCCTTTATCTCGAAGAAGGGCATCGTACGAGCCGAGCAGATCCTTTCCCTCGACAGCACCGAGCTTCGGGGCGAATACTCCGAAAGGGTGCAACAGGTCATCGCCAGCCTCTGCTCGGGGCTCGCCGCCGATTCCGTGAACATCCTCGCCGGTCATCTCATGGTCCACGGGGGCCAGACCGGCGGCGGCGAGCGGGCGGTTCATCTCTTCGACTATGCCATTCCCACCGCCTCCTTCCCGAGCCACTTCCAATATGTCGCCCTCGGTCACCTCCACCGGCCGCAGAAGATCGCCGCTCCCATGCCGCTCTGGTATGCCGGCTCGCCCCTCCAACTCGACTTCGGAGAAGGCGAAGACCGCAAGGCCGTCCTCCTGGTCACGGCTGAACCGGGCTTGCCGGCACGGGTCGAGACGCGGTACTTGCAGGCGGGTCGGAGGCTCCGCACCCTGCGGGGCAAGCTCGACCAGATCCGCGAGATCGAAGTTGGCGACGACTTCCTCCGCATCGACCTCGACGAGCCCCTCCGGGTCGGTTTGCTTGAAGAGGTGCGGGAGGTCTTCCCCAATGCCGTCGACATCCGGCTGCTGTCGCCGGCGCGTACCGGGGCCGGCTCGGCACCGACTCGGATTGGCCGCCCGCCCTCGGAGTTGTTTGCCGACTACCTGTCCGGGCGAGGGATCGACGATGAGCGCCTCAACGCCCTCTTCGCCGAGCTCGTCGCTGAGGCGCAAGAGCCGGTCGGATGAGACCGCTCACTCTTACGCTCAAAGGCTTCGGGATCTTTTCCGAGCCCACGGTCGTCGATTTCACCGACGCCGAACTCTTCGCCCTCACCGGGCCGACCGGATCAGGAAAGACGACCATCCTCGACGGGATTTGCTTCGCCCTTTATGGCGCAGTCCCCCGCCATGGGGAAGGGGCGGTGGCGCCGATCGTGAACCAGCAGGCGAACGAGGCCACGGTCGGCCTCACTTTCTCCGTGCACGACCAGACCTATCAAGTGGCACGGCGGGTCCGAAAGTCAGAGAAGGGGAAGGGCGCCAGCACTGGCGAGGCCAGCCTCGAACGGGACGGCACGGTGCTGGCGGTGGGGGCCACGAATGTCACCGTCAACATCGAGAAGCTGCTCGGGCTCGATTTCAGCCAGTTCACGACCTGCGTCATGGTGCCTCAGGGTGAGTTCGCCCGCTTCCTGCACGAACAGCCTCGCCATCGCCAATCGCTCCTGTCGGCGATCCTCGACCTCGGGCTCTACGACGTCGTGGCCAGCCTTGCCTCGGGCCGGGCTAAGGAAGCCGACGGCCGGCTGGCGGTCCACGCGTCTCGCCTGGCGGAGCTAGCCCGGATCACGGACGTCGATCTCGAATCGCTCAAGACCCGAAGAAAGGAGCTGGAGACACTTGCCACCCGGCTGGCCACTGCCTTTACCCGCGTGGAAGAACTGCGGGTCCGCCACGCCCGGGCCATCAGCGTCGAGGAGGAGGCGATGGCAGCGCACAATCACCTCACCGGGCTGACGCCGCCGACGGGATGGACGAAACTAAGCGCGGAGGCGGCGGCGCTCGCCGCGCAAGAGGCCGCGGCCCGGGTCGAATTCGAGCAGGCAACCGCCCGACATGCGGACCTGGCAACCGTTGCGTGGCCGGCCCGCAGCCAGGTCGAGCGTTTCATCAAGGCCCGCAAAGAGCTCGCTGTCGTTATCGAACAGAAAAGCGAATTCGAAGCAGCACTGACCGAGCAAACGACTATCGCAGCTCAAGCACGAGATGACTTTGAGGCCGAGGTGGCGGCAGACCGAGCCGCACATCTCCGCCTCGGGCTGAAAGTGGGGGATTCCTGCCCGGTCTGCGGCGAAAAAATCAAGAAGCTTGCCCCCTCGGCGAAGGCCGGCGCACATGCCAAGCAGATCGAGAAGGCTCGCAAGCTCGCCGAGGCTGCCAGTAAGGCGTTGGGAGCCCTGCAAGGGAAAGTGGCCGAGGCGATCACGAGGCAGGGAGCGCTCGAATCCGAGCTCGAAGGGGTAGCGATGGCCCCAGAGCTTTCGGAACAGCTGCAAGCAATCGTGGCCCACGAGGAAGCGCTCGACTCTCTGCGCTCAAGATTGGCGGCAGCGCAGGCACATAGTGAGCACCTTCGCAAAGAGCGCGCCCAGCTCGATATCAAGACATTGAAGCTGCGCACCGAGCTGGGCGAGCGGGTGTCGAAGTTGGGCTCACTCGATCCCCCGTTGCTCGACCTCGGTCAACCGACTGCCGCCTGGGAGGTGTTGCTCGCCTGGCGCGACCAGAAGCTTCCCGAAGTTGCCCAGAGAGTGCAGGACGCCAAGACCGAAGTCAGCGAAGCCGGCGCACGGGTCGATGCGGCGGTGGCAGAAATCGTCGAGGACCTGACTGAGGTTGGGCTGCCAAAAGACATCGGTCCTGCCCGGGAGACCATCGCCGCGGCGCTGGCTGAGCTCGGCCGTGACATCAAAAGCGTCGAGGAAGCTCGAGAGGAAACCGAACGGGTCGCCGCGGAGCGGGACATGGCGATGACTCAGAGGGACGTGGCGAAGAAGCTCGCCTCCGAGCTCGCCGCCAACAAGTTCAAGAAGTGGATCTTCGATGAGGTATTCGCCGCGCTCGTCGCCGGGGCCAACCTGCGGCTCACCGCCCTGACTTCGGGTCAGTACGAATTGACCGTGACCAACAACGACTTCGAGGTAATCGACCGCTTCGCGGCCGATCATCGCCGTGGCGTCAAGTCGCTTTCCGGCGGCGAGACTTTTCTCGTCTCCCTCGCCATGGCGGTGGCGCTGGCCGACGAAGTGGCGGCGGCCGCTGGACATCGGGTGGCCCTCGACTCCTTGTTCCTCGACGAAGGGTTTGGCACGTTGGACAACGAGTCCCTCGAGGTAGTCGGTCGGGTGATCGCCGACCTCGGCGAGGGTGGGAAGATGGTCGGGATCGTCACCCATGTCGAAGAGTTGGCCGCCCAGATGCCAGTTCGCTACGAGGTGCGCCGGGTGGGGAATGCGGCCAAGGTGACGCAGGTGAGCGAGTGAGGTTCTCGGTCCAGGGATGGGCCGCCGACTACGGACCACCGGCCGGTCTCGAGCTTGAAGAGGGTGCGACGATCGACCCCAATGTCGAGGTCGACGAGCGCCAATGGTCGCCTCTTCCGGTGTCGGCTCAGCCGGCAGAGGAGGCGCTGTTCGTCGACGGAGTGCGCCGGGTAGACGCCAATCTGTGGATCGAGAGCGACGAGGGGATCCCGGTGCTGGCTTTGGCGGCGAGCTACGCGGCAGGGGCGGTGTTGAGCAATCACAAAGCGATCGTCGTGAGAGAGGAGGTGAGGCGGGGAATCTTCACTTCGGCTCGTAACTCGGAGCCGGTCGAGACGACACACGGTGGCTATCAGGTGCACCTCACCGAAGGTGAATCTCCGGAGAAATTGTGGCTGGGGCTGCAGTCGCAGATGTCGGTGCTGGAAGGAGTCGTCGCCAGCACGTACGCGGACGTGCCCCTGATCGTTGTCGACGGTCCGCTTTCGCACAAAAAACATGTCCCCGCCGCGGTTGGGTACATCAAGACCCAACATGTCCACTACCTGCCCGAGCACCTGCGTCCGATCCTGACTCGACTGGCGGCGGGGGAAAGGACGCCGTTGTTTCTCATCGGAGGTGGAGGCTGGAACCGCCTCTCCTGGTATGCGAAATTGCCGCTCAAAGGATCGAGCATCATCGACGGGCTGATCCGGGCCGAGATTGGTTCGACGGACGTCGCCGCCGCGCGACAAGTGGCCGACCTCACCACCGCCACCATCGTTCGCTTCGCCTCCGAGGGCCACAAGGAATCGCGGGCGCCGCAAAATCTCTACCCGATTGGAGGTCTCGAGCGACGGCTTCGACACATGCTTGGCGACCGCGAAATGATGGTGCGAGGATTGCGTCTCGCGGCGGGAAACTAGGGTTTGGGTGTGCCTGTTTTCGCACAAGTCTCCGATCTCGACGCCGCCGTTGGCACCGACCTGGGCTACTCGGATTGGATCGAAATCACTCAAGAGCGGATAGACCAATTCGCTCAGGCCACAAGTGACCACCAGTGGATCCACGTCGACCCTGAGAGGGCGGCCGTGGGACCGTTCGGCACCACGATCGCCCACGGCTACTTGACGCTGTCGCTGGCAGTGCCGCTGATGCAGCAATTCTTCAAGGTGGAGAACGCCCAAATGGGCATCAACTACGGATCGAACAAAGTGCGCTTCATCTCCCCCGTGCCGGTTGGATCGCGGGTGCGAGCCAAGGGCACCATTGCAGGGGTGGAGGATTTCGGCAACGGCCGCCAGGTGACCCTCGACGTGACCTTCGAGATCGAAGGCAACGAGAAGCCCGCGTGCGTGGCCCAGGTGATCTCTCGGGTGTACGGATAGGGGGAATCAGACCTCGGCCTTGGAGGCCCGGGTCATGAGCGACAGCACCGCCTGGCGGGGGTGGTGACCGGCGTAGAGCACGTTCCCGACTTGGGCGGCGATGGGCATCTCCACGCCGACCCGGTCGGCTAGCTCCAGCACCGCCCTCGTGGTCTTGACGCCTTCGGCGACCATATTCATCTCGCCCGTGATCTCGTCGAGGGACTTCCCGGCGGCGAGCCCAAGACCGACCCGATGGTTCCTGCTGTGAGGCGAAGTGCAGGTGGCGATGAGGTCGCCCATCCCGGCCAATCCGGAGAAGGTGGCGGGTGCACCCCCTAAGGCAACCCCGAGCCGGGTGAGCTCGGCCAAAGCGCGGGTGATCAAAGCTGCTCGGGTGTTGTCACCAAAGCCGAGCCCCGTTGACATCCCGGCGGCAATTGCCATCACATTCTTCAGGCTCCCGGCGAGCTCGCACCCAACGACGTCGTCGTTGGTGTACACCCGAAAGGTCGGCCCCATGAACGTTGCCTGCACCTGGCTCGCCACCTCCGGATTCTTCATCGCCACGACGGCGGCGGTGGGGCTGCCCGCCATCACCTCGGTGGCGAGATTGGGTCCCGTGAGAACTCCGATGCGGTCGGGGTCATGGTCGGGTCGAAGGTAGACAACCACTTCAGTCATCCTCCGGAGCGTGTCAGCTTCGATTCCCTTGGTGAGCGAGACGATCGGGACCTGGTTTTCCACCTCTATATCCGTGAGCACTTCGGCAAACCCGTGGGAGGGAACGGCGATGGCAACGATGCTCGCTCCCTCGACTGCCTCCCTGAGATCAGTGGTGGCCTCGACCCCGGAGGGGAGCCGATGCCCCGGCAAATAGTCGGGGTTTTCCGAAGTGGCGTTGATGGTTTTTGCCAGTTCCTCTCGGCGCGCCCAAAGCCGCACCGCATGCTGGCGTGCTGCGAGCGCAGCGACGGCCGTTCCCCACGATCCGGCCCCGATGACGGCAATTCGGTCCATTGCGGTCAAGGTAACAATGGGTGGTATGCCAAGGCTTGGAATCGTCGGCTTTCCCAACGTTGGCAAGACCACGCTCTTCAACGCCGTCACTGGTTTGTCGGCCCCGACCGGCGCTCATCCCTACAGCACCACCGAACCGAGGCTGGGAGTAGCAAGCGTGCCCGATCCCAAACTCGCGCGGGCCGCGATCCTGGAGGGCTCGGCGAAGATGACACCAGCCACGCTGGAGTTGCTCGACCTACCCCCGATGGTCCCCGGTCAGGCCGGCGGTCGCTTTCTCGGCCAGCTCCGCGAGATGGAGGCGTTGATCGTGGTTCTGAGAGCCTTCGGCGACCCCGCCATCTCCGATGAAGGCCTCGGACATGATCCGGTTGGCCAGGCAGAGGAGCTGCTCCTCGAATTAGCCGTGGCGGACCATCAGGTCTTTGCCAAGAAGGCCGAGCGCGTTGCCAAAGAAGCAACTGCCGACTCCAGCCGACAGCCCATGGCCTCCGCCCTGGCCGAAGCGGCAAAGCATCTCGGAGATGGCGAACAACTACGGACCCGAAAATGGACGGAGGCTGCTCAGGAGTCCTTCCGCGATCTGGCCCCGTTGACTTACAAGCCGGCCATCTGGGTCATCAACGTCGATGAGTTCGAGACCGGAACAGAGAGTCTGATCGACAAGGTGGCTGGAGTCGTTCCCGAGGGCGACGTGGTGGTTGCCCTCAGCGCCCGGATCGAGGAGGAGGGTTCGTTGCTCAGCGCCGAGGAACGGGCTGAGCTGTTTGAGGGGTTGGGACTGGGCGAAGGCGCTCTGGCCAAGATGGTCGGGGCCGCTTATCAAAGCCTGGGTTTGATCTCCTTCTACACCCTCGGTCCCAAGGAGGCCCGAGCCTGGACGGTGCGAGCCGGCGCCCCGGTCCCGGAGGCGGCGGGGAAGATCCATTCCGACCTGGAGCGGGGCTTCATTCGCGCCGAAGTAGCCGGAATCGATGAGGTGATCTCCGCCGGTGGCTGGGATCGAACCAAGCCCCGGACCGAGGGAAAGGATTACCAGGTGGCGGTCGGAGACGTCTTGGTAATTCGCTTCTCGGTCTAGACCAACTTCTTGTGGATAACAAATCCCCTGACGGCCCGCTTCTGGATGAAGTGTCTAGATATCATCGACCCGGACCGTTAGGTGGCCCCACACCTGCGGTTCCCCAACCCCACGACAGGGGTCGCGCGGGACACCCCTGGCGCCCGCGCCGATGGATTCCCTGTCGGCTCTTCGCAAAGAAGAGCAGGCGGGGCTCCGGTTCCCCCCTTGCCGGAGCCCCGCTCTGTTTCTGCCGGTCCCGAGCGCTTTGACTCTGAAACCAGTGAACCGGATCGGGCTCCGCTGGTACCATGCGAGCGCTGTCAAAACCGGACGGGAGAGACCCCCTGAGCGGGGTCGCCGAAGGGGCAACTGCATCCCCGCAATCTCTCAGGCCTAAGGACCGTTCGGCGAGGCGAGGCTGAAGGCAAACCGCTGACAGTCGGGGAGCGAAGGGACGACCCGATGGAAGTTCTGACCGACTTCTCCCGCCGCCACCTGGGACCGCGCCCTGCTGACCTCGCCAAGATGCTGGCCGAGATAGGGACAGGCTCGATTGATGAGCTCATCGACGAGACCCTTCCCGGGCCGATCAGGATTGCCGAGGAGCTCGCCCTCCCTCCCGCCCTCAGCGAGCCCGAGGCCTTGGTGGAGATGCGCCGATTGGCGGACAAGAACCAGGTGTTCACTCAGATGATCGGTCTCGGGTACTACGACACGTTCACCCCGTCGGTGATCTTGCGCAACGTCCTCGAGAACCCTGCTTGGTACACGGCCTACACCCCATATCAACCCGAGATCTCCCAGGGCCGGCTCGAATTGTTGCTCACGTTCCAGACGATGGTCACCGACCTCTGTGGACTCGACGTGGCCAACGCCTCGCTTCTCGATGAGGGGACGGCCGCGGCAGAAGCGATGACGATGTGCCGGCGACTGGCGACGGGCGATCGCAAAGTGTTCTGGATCGATCGCGGGTGTCATCCGCAAACCATCGCCGTGGTGACGACGCGGGCCGAGCCGGTTGGTATCGAGGTGCGGATCGCCGAACCTGGCGACTTTGACTTCGCTGACGCGTTTGGAGCCCTGCTCGCCTATCCGTCGTCGGCTGGAGCGCTAGAAGACCATCGTTCTGTGATCGGCGCCGCCCACGCCGCCGATTCTTTGATCGCAGTGGTCACCGACCTTCTCGCGCTCACCGTCCTCGTTCCTCCCGGAGAACTCGGGGCAGACATCGCGGTGGGCTCATCGCAGAGGTTTGGCGTCCCCTTGGGCTTCGGCGGCCCCCATGCCGCGTTTATCGCCACCCGTCAAAGCATGGTGCGCGCCCTCCCCGGTCGCCTGGTAGGAGTGTCGAAGGACACCGCTGGTCGCACTGCTTTCCGGCTGGCCCTCCAAACGCGGGAGCAACACATACGTCGGGAGAAAGCGACTTCCAACGTCTGCACCGCTCAGGTCTTGCTGGCCATCATGGCGGCCCTCTATGCCTGCTGGCACGGACCAGAAGGGCTGGTGGCGATCGCCCGTCGGGTCAACCACCTCACGGGGCGGTTGGCGGCGTCGATCCTTGGGGCAGGGATGACGGTCGAGAACCCGACCTGGTTTGACACCCTCACCGTGTCGGTCCCCGGCCAGTCCCGGGCCATGGTGGAGGCGGCGCGGGCCCGGGGGATAAACCTCCGGTTGGTGGACGAGGATCGTCTAGGCATCTCCTGCGACGAGACCACGACCGAGGGCCACTTGCAACTCCTCGCCGAGGCGTTTGGGATCTCGCTCGTCGAGGCGTCCGCAGAGGGGATTCCGCCGGCTCTGGCCCGGCAGGGAGAGTTCCTCACCCATGAAGTGTTCGACCGCTATCGATCCGAGCACGAGATGCTGCGATACCTCCGACGCCTGGCGGACAAAGACCTGGCTCTCGATCGAACGATGATTCCGCTCGGCTCCTGCACGATGAAATTGAACGCGGCGACCGAAATGATCCCGATCACCCTGGAAGGCTTCGCCCGCATCCATCCCTTTGCTCCCCGCGAGCAGACCGAGGGTTATCGAGAGCTCATCGAGAGCTTGGCCGGCTACCTCGAAGCCATCACCGGTTACGAAAAGGTTTCGCTACAGCCCAACGCCGGCTCGCAGGGAGAACTGGCCGGGCTGCTGGCCATCCGCGCCTATCACCGCTCCCGCGGCGATGAAGGACGCGATTTATGCTTGATTCCCTCTTCGGCCCATGGCACCAATGCCGCCTCCGCGGTGATGGCGGGTATGGAGGTGATGGTCGTCGCCTGCGACGAAGAGGGCAACGTCGATCTGTCCGACCTCGAGGCCAAGTGCGCTTCCCACGCCGATCGGCTGTCGGCGGTGATGGTGACTTATCCATCGACCCACGGGGTTTTTGAGGAGGGCGTCCGGGGACTTTGCGAAACGGTCCACCGCTTCGGCGGCCAGGTTTACGTCGATGGAGCCAACCTCAACGCCATGGTGGGGCTGGCGCAGCCGGGGAAGTTCGGTGCCGACGTCTCTCATCTGAATCTGCACAAGACCTTCACCATTCCCCATGGTGGCGGGGGGCCGGGCGTGGGGCCGATCGGTGTCCGCGCCCATCTAGCTCCGTTTCTGCCCTCGCACCCCCTGGTGGCGGACGCCGGTCCGGATACGGGGGTAGGGGCGATCGCGTCCGCGCCGTGGGGATCTGCGGGCATCCTTCCGATCCCCTACGCCTACATCCGAATGATGGGTGCGACAGGATTGCGGCGGGCATCTGAGGTGGCGATCATCGGTGCCAATTATCTGGCGACCCGCCTCGAGAGCCACTTTCCGGTTCTCTACCGAGGTGTCGCCGGACGGGTGGCGCACGAATGCATTCTCGACCTGCGGCCGCTCCAGCGAACGACCGGGATCGGGGCCGAGGATGTGGCGAAGCGGCTGGCGGATTACGGATTTCATGCTCCCACCTTGAGCTTTCCCGTTGCCGGGACTCTCATGGTCGAGCCGACCGAGAGCGAGTCTCTGGCCGAGCTTGACCGATTCTGCGAGGCCATGATCGGCATTCGTGAAGAGATCGCGAGGGTCGAGAGCGGCGAGTGGACCGAGGATGAGAGCCCCCTCCGCCGGGCCCCGCACACGTCCGTCGACGTTGCCTCCGACGCCTGGGACCGGGCATATTCACGCGAGCTGGCGGCGTTTCCCACCGAGAGACAACGGCTCAACAAATACTGGCCGCCGGTATCAAGGATTGACGGGGCGGGAGGCGACCGTAACCTGATTTGTGCGTGTCCACCGCTTGAGGATTACGCCCCGTGAGCGGGGAGAATCCGCCCTTGACGGCTGAAGTCGGGGATGGGATGGTGTTTCGGCTCAAGATTCGATTTCGCGGGCCGAGTTAGAGGTTCATTTGCAATTCAAAGGATCCCTTCGTTCCCCCGGTGACCGTGGTCCCGGAATAAGCGTTTCGCTGGTGGTAGATGACTACCACCTCGAGATTCTGCGCGGGACCGATCTGATGGGCCGCTGGTATCTCGCCGACGTCGAGGTCAAGCGAGAGATCGCCGAGCGCTTCACCCTCTTCCTGGGCGATGACGAGATGGAGTTCCTCGCCGACGATGCCTTGGTGTTTGCTTATGAAGGCGTTACCCGCATGCAACAGGGTTGGGTGAATGCCAAAAAGCGCAAGCGCCGTCATCGGCGGGCGGCGGCCGATGCCGCTCGGCGTAAAGACGAGGCTCCGGTCGAGTCCGCACCGATGCCGGTGAAGGTCGACGAGCCTCCGCGGCCGCAAGCGCCGAAGAAGGTACCCACCTCCGATCTGGCCAAGAAACTGGCGGCCATTGCCTCGGCCGAAGCCGCCGCCAACGAGGAGTCCGACAAGCGGCGTCTCACCTGGGCAGAGGCGGAAGCCCTCGAGTTGGCTCAGAGTGCCAAGACCGAACCCCCTCCGCCGGCCAAGAAGCCGCGCAAACGGGCGGCACCCAAAGAAGAACCCGCAGCCCCGCCCTTCACCGAGCCGGTGCCCTCGGGTCCGCTCTTCACCGAGCCGACTTCTCCACCGCCTGCCCCTCCTCGCAAACCGCGCCGGGTCGAGCCGGCGCCCGTCGCGCCATCCGTGGTCGCTCCACCCGCCGCCGAAGCCCCCGACGTGGCGCCCCCCAAGCGCAAGCGCACCCCGAAGCCGCCGATCGAAGCAACTCCGATCGAAGCAACTCCGATCGAAGCAACACCGATCGAAGCAACACCGATCGAAGCAACACCGATCGAAGCAACGCCGATCGAGGAGCCGCCGCTCGGCGAGCCGGCAGAGACCGAATATCCGGAGCCAGCCTGGATAGCACCGCCGCCCCCAGCGCGCTTGGTGACAGTCGACCTTTCTGTCGAGGAGCCGGTGGTAATCGAGACCCCCTTGGCGGGCGAGGAGCCTCCAGCGGCACCAATCCCGCCCGAGATCGAAGACGAATCGAGCGACGAGCTCACCAAGCGTCGGCAGCGGAGAAAAAGCCGTCGTGAAGCAGTGGCCGACGTGCAGGTGCCGGATCAGGAGACGGAAGCCCGCCAGATCACCAACATCGAGGCGGCGCGGGGAAAGGTCAAGGAGCCGAAGGGAGCGGGCCATCACCCGGCGGAAACCAACGTGGGTCTACTGGCCAAGCTGCGACGGCCGCCCAAGGCCGATCAGGAACACATCCACACCTATGAGGAGTCACGATCAGCCGGTGGGCTCACCCGCCGGGTTTGCGTCGAGTGCAATCACGTCTCGATTACGTCTGACGATTGAACGAACAAAACCCCGGATCTCCGAAAGGGGGATCCGGGGTTTTGAGTTTCTTGGCTAGCGCTTCTTGGCAGTCTTTCGAGCGGTGCTCTTGCGCGCCATCTTCTTGGCTGGTGCCTTCTTTGCCGCAGCCTTGCGGGCTGGAGCCTTCTTGGCGGTTGCCTTCTTCGTGGTCTTCTTGGCGGCGGACTTCTTCGCCGTCGACTTCTTGGCAGGGGCCTTCTTGGCCGCGGCCTTCTTGCGAGCCGGGGCTTTCTTGGTTGCCATTTGTCCTCCTTCGAGCGCACCGGTTTGTGCGCGTACGCGTTACAAGAAGAATTCAATACAAAACCGCATCATCGTGTTGCGATTTAGTTAAGGGCCTGAATCACCGTGTGGCCGCACGATGAACCAGCGCCCTCAGTTGACTCATGGCCTCGGTATAAGTGAGCCCTTCAATCGCTTCGGAGTAGGTCAGCACTCGCCGCATCCAAAGTCTGAAGGCCACCTCTTGCCAGTCCGGAGATGAGGCATCGAACTTCTCCAGCAGAACCCCCAACACTGCAAGCCAGGTCGCCGCGTGCAGATCCTTGAGGTCCTGATCGAAGTGCTGATGCAGAAGCTCTAGTTGATCGGGGGACCACGGTTGCAGCGCGAGAGCCCGGGTCGCGTCTACGTCGTAGGCGATCCGCTGGATCGCGGCAGGTGCCTCGTCGGACCCGGCTGACTCCGCGAAATGCCTGATGGGCCGAGGCGCACTCGCTCCGCGGAGGCGTTGCAGGGTATGTAGGCATTCGAGAAGCATCGTCCGTAGCTCCTCGAGGCTTCCATAGAGTTGATGATCCTTTCCCTGGGGAGCGAAGGTCTCATAGATGGAAAGGCCGTGCGCCACGGAGCGGTGGGTAATGGCCGTGTCGATCCCCCAATCGCTCTGGGCGACCACAACAGGATCGGACGTCAGCACCGCTACCGAATCTCTCTCGAATGCGACCTCGCCCGACATGGGTTGTTCGATCCACGGCAGAACCGATTCCGGCCAGAGCAGCCCAAAACCCGGTCTCGTGACCATCCAGGTGATCATCCCGTCGGTGGGAGATCTGGGGTAGAAGTGTCGAACGGCCTGAAAGCCCTTATCGAGCGCCGACTCGGCTCGCTCGATCCAGCTGCGGTCAAACGATCTGATATCGGCGTCGTAGAAGTGGAGGCGCTGAAAGCCGGTTTCGTCGAGGAAAAAGCGAAAGCCGGTGTTGATGGCGTCTCCTTTGCCAGGGCGAAAGCTCCCGATCCGGCGCTGGGGGACCAGATCGATCCCATGGCTGCCTCCCACGAGTTCTCCGACCGCGGCGTTGACCGTCCCATCGTCGCCATGGATTCCTAGCACCAGGCCCACAGCCGGATGCGCTCGCGCCTCCTCCAGGGTGGCGGCGACCAGGTCTGGTGCCTCGGAGAGAAACGGGACGGCTACGAGCGACTGAGCCGGAGCCGATGACACGCCGCGATACCCTAACTTCGATGTCGTTGCTCATCCCGGTCGTCCTTTCGGGCGGATCGGGGACTCGCCTTTGGCCACTCTCGCGTCGGCACCGGCCGAAGCAGTTTCAGAAGGTGATCGGCACCGGGACGATGCTCGCCCAGACCCTCGATCGTCTCTCCCACCTGGAGACCGCAACCGTCATCGTGGCGAACATCGGCCAGGTACCGCATCTCCTCGGCGAACTCGGCGTCAACCAGTCGGCGAAGATCGTCGCCGAGCCGGTGGGGCGGAATACAGCTCCCGCCGTCGCTGCTGCCGCCTTGTTGGCCAGACCCGAGGACATCCTGGTGGTGATGCCGGCAGATCATCACATCAATCGCCCGACGGCCTTCCTGGAATCACTCGAACGGGCACTGGCGGCTGCGGCTGCTGGTCATTTGGTGACGTTCGGGGTGGTGCCGGTGAAGCCTGAGACCGGGTATGGATACATCGTTCCCAAGTCGGGCGGCGGGGCCACCGCTCTTCCCATTGAGCGCTTCGTCGAAAAACCGGGCCGCGAGGAAGCGACCTCTCTCATTGCCTCAGGTGCGCTCTGGAACAGCGGGATGTTTGTCTTCCCGGTAGGAATCTTGCTCGAGGAGATGGAGCGGCTAGCTCCGGAGGTCTTGACGGCCGTCCGGGCAGCAGTTGGTTCCGCCGAAATGACCGAATTCGGTTCCGTCCTCGGCCCCGAATTCGGCGCGGCTCCGGCCGTTTCCATTGACACCGCCGTGATGGAGCAAACCACGCGGGCGGTGGTCGTCCCTCTGGCGGCCGAATGGAACGACATCGGATCGTGGGAGACCCTCTGGGAACTAGGCGATAAGGATCCGGATCAGAACGTGATCATCGGTTCCGCGGTGGCGGTTGATTCCCGGGGAAGCTACATCCGCTCGGACGGTCCGCTGGTGGCCGTCGCCGGAATCGAGGACCTAGTGGTGGTAGCTACACCCGATGCGGTGCTGGTGACTCGCCGACTGGCCGCCCAGGATGTCAAGAAGCTGGTTGAGCGTCTCGGTGAGGACTACCTCTGATCGCGAAGCGATTGGGAGGTTTCTTGACTCTGGTTTTCATGGCCTTCGCGCTGGCGACATGTGGCGACCGACCTCCCGCGGATGCTTCGGGAGCTGAAATCTTTGAACAGATCTGCGCCAATTGCCACGCTTCGGATTTGAGCGGTGGCATCGGACCTGCCCTCAATGCTGGCTCCAATGCCGCATCTCAAGATGATGCGTTCCTCGAGTTCACTATCACCCGGGGCCGCGGTCGTATGCCTTCCTTTCAGAACACGCTGAGTCAGGAGCAAATCGAGCGGGTGATCGGCTTCATTCGGGACCAACAGCGATGACTTGTGCCATCGAATCCCTCGAGCTCTTTCCGATCTCTCTGCCCATGCGGCATCGCTTTCGACGGGTGGAGAGCCGGGATGCCATCCTGATCAGGGGTCCCGAGGGATGGGGAGAATTCTCTCCGTTCCCCGAGTATCCGCCCGAGGTCACTGCTCGATGGCTGGCCTCGGCGCTGGAGGGGGCTTGCGCGATTTGGCCGTCACCCCGGCGCAGCCAGGTGCCGGTCAATGTCACGGTTCCGGCCGTCGATTCGCAGACGGCGCGTGACATTGTTCTGAGTTCAGGTTGCCGGACCGCCAAGGTCAAAGTGGCCGAGGCAGGCCAGCGCCTGGACGATGATCTCGCCCGGGTGAAAGCGGTACGAGAAGCTCTGGGGCCGGGGGGAAAGGTCCGTATCGATGTCAATGCGGCCTGGACATTGGACGAAGCAACCAAAAGCTTGCCGCGTTTCGCTCAGTTCGAACTCGAGTACGTCGAACAACCGGTCAAAACGATCGAGGAGATGGTCGAGCTCCGGCGAAGAATCCCCATCCCGATCGCGGCGGATGAGCTGATACGTACTGCCGCAGATCCCCTGGAAGTGGCCGAGCGGGGGGCGGCAGACATCATCGTCGTCAAAGTTCAGCCTCTCGGAGGAGTGACGCGAGCATTGGAGGTGGCCGAACGCGCCGGCTTGCCGACGGTCGTCTCCTCCGCCCTCGAGACCTCGGTCGGCCTTGCCGCCGGACTGGCCGCGGCCGCGGCCTTGCCCGAATTGAACTATGCCTGCGGTCTGGGCACTGGCTCGCTCTTTTACGACGATGTGGTGGCGAATCCGCTCCTCCCGGTCGAGGGTTTCTTGCAACTTCGACGACCCGAACCCGATCCAGAGCTACTGGAGAAGCATGCGGCGACGGCCGACGTTGCCGCGCTGATGCTGCAGAGGCTGCGATCGGCGGCGGAGTTGCTGGCGTGAGTGCACCCAATCCGTCGGTGGCGATGGCTCGGGTGTTCATCGACGAGTTGGTTCGCAACGGCATCAGGGACCTGGTGCTGGCGCCAGGCTCGCGATCGGGGGCATTGGCCATGACGGCCGCCGCAGAGCCGAGGCTCCGCGTGCATGTCGCCCTGGATGAGAGGTCGGCGGGGTTCTGGGCAGTCGGGTATGGCAAGGTTGGTCAAGTGCCGGCAGTCGTGCTCACCACCTCGGGAACTGCCGTGGCCAACCTCCTCCCAGCCGTGGTGGAGGCGGATCGCTCGCAAACGCCAGTGGTGGTAATCAGCGCCGACCGACCGGCTGAGGCCCGACACAGCGGCGCCAACCAGACGATCGATCAGATCAAGATCTTTGGTGAACGGGTTCGCTTCTTTGCCGATGTTCCGGCTGCCGCCGACGATCCTGGCGAACCATCGGGGTGGCGGTCGCTGGTTTGCCAAGCGGTGAAAGCCGCTCGCAGCGGGCCGGCCCACCTCAACCTCGCGTTTCGCGAGCCACTGGTCCCGGCAACCGACGATGGCCGGACCGTGGCCGCGCCGTATCGAGGCGACCTCTCGGGCCGCAGCGATGGTCGGGCTTGGACTCAAGTCCTTGCGGCCGGTAAGACTGCCAGCCAGCTTTCGGTGGGCGGTCGCACGCTGGTGGTGGCCGGTCCGGGTGCCGACCCCAACCTGGTCAACGCCGCAATCGCCATCGGCCTGGTGGTCGTTGCCGAGGGGCATAGCGGATGTCGAGTTCCGGGAACGATCAGCACGGCGCACCACCTTCTCGGCTCTGAGGTGCTGAGCGGAGCGCTAATGCCCGAGAGAGCCGTGGTACTCGGAACTCCGGGCCTTTCCCGTCCTCTAGCCAATCTCCTCGCGAAGGTCGAGACAATCGTCGTCGGCCCTGGTTGGTTTGACCCTGGTCGCAAGGCCGCCCAGATGATGGAGATCGGAGGATGGATGCCGGATCGGCTCGACGAGAGCTGGGCTGAGTCATGGCAAAAAGCGGAGGCCAACGCCCGCCAGATCATCGACCAGGTGCTCGACAGCTTTCCCGACACCATCGAGCCACGTGTGGCCCGCGACGTGGTGGCTGCGATGCCCGACGAGGGGGTGCTGGCCGTCGGTTCGTCGATGCCGGTGCGAGATGTCGACTGGTTTTCTGCTCCCCGCACTGGCCTTGGCTTCGTCAGCAATCGCGGGGCGTCGGGTATCGACGGCTTCATCTCGCTCGCCGCCGGCGCGGCCGCCGGGTCGGGGAAACCCGTGGTGGGATTGGTGGGAGATCTCTCGTTTCTGCACGACACCAACGGACTTCTCATCAAGCCCACTCCCGACCTGGTCTTGGTCCTCGTCAACAACAATGGCGGCGGGATCTTCTCGTTCCTACCGCAAGCCGACTACCCCGAGCACTTCGAGCAGATCTTCGGTACTCCGAGCGAGGTCGATTTCGGAGGCCTCAGCCGGTCGCTGGGAGTTGTCCACGCTCTGGTCGGGCGACCAGACGAACTCCAGAGATCGATCAGGGAGGCACTGGCCGAGAGTGGCATTTCCATCGTCGAAGTCCGCACCGATCGGGCCCGCAACGTCGAGGTGCATCGACAGATCACAGAGGAAGTGACCAGAGCGGTCGAATCCCTATTCGAGAGCTGAGAGCATCGCTGCCAGCTTGAGGCGGGTCTCCTCAAGTTCTTCCTCGGGCACCGAGCCAGCCACAATCCCATTGCCGGCGAAAAGGCGGGCCCGAGCACCGCTCAGCTCCGCACACCGCAGCGCAATGGCGAATTCGCCGTTGCCGTCCGCCCGGAAGAACCCAATCGGACCGGCATATCGATTCCGGTCCATCCCTTCCAAAGAGGCGATTACTTCGAGTGCCTCCGCGGTCGGGACGCCTCCCACCGCTGGAGTGGGATGAAGAGCACGGACCAGGTCGAGCACGTGCACGTCTTCATCCAGCCGACCGGCAATCGGCGTCGCCAGGTGCTGGACGTTGGCCAGGCGAAGCAATTCAGGCTCGAGCGGCGCGGATAGGTCGGAGCAAAAATCGGTGAGTATCTGGCGCACCGAGTCAGCCGCCAGCCGATGCTCGACTCTCGTCTTTTCCGAGGTCGACAGCTCCTTGCCCAGCAGCTCGTCGGTTTCGGGACTATCCCCGCGGGCGGCAGTGCCAGCGAGTGTGACGGCCGAGATCTGTCTCTCGTTCTTTCTGATCAGCAGTTCGGGGGAGGCGCCGACGAGGCCTTCGATCAGAAACAGGAAGCACTCAGGAAAACGGAGATGAAGTCTCTGCAGCACCCGATAAGGATCAAACGGCTCCTTCGACCAGAGAGCATGATCCCGCGCCAGCACCACCTTCTTCACCACTCCTGTCTCGATCAAGCCGATCACAGCCCCCACCGCTTCCAGCCAGAGATGGTCGGGGAGCGAAGAGCCGGCGAAACGGGGTCGATCATGCGGTCGGGCGGCATCCGGCGGCCGGGACAGGTCCACCTGCGCGCCCTTGGTCTTGACGTGGCCGTCGATGAGCTCGACAACAGTTTCGGGAATGACCAAAACCGATTGAGCCGCCCGTTCATCGAAAGCGAAGCTGGCGAAGACCACCGGATGGCCGGTTACCTCGGCGCGTCGAAAGCGATCGGGACCAACCCCGGGATCAACGACTTCTTTCTCCCCGAATCCAGCCAGGGTGGTGGTCGGCGACGACCACCAGGTATGGGGCCGGCGGGCGAGCAGCTCGGTTGGGATCATTGCTCGAGGCGTTGGCGAGCACCTTCGAGCACCAGCGACCGAAAGTGATGATCGACGATCCGTCCGGTGGCAGGGAGCATGGCGGAAAAGGCCTCGACCAGACGCCGAGCCGCCTCTTCGTCGCTCCCGGCGTTCGCTTCCACCGAGTCGCGTATGAATCGCACGAAGAGATCGATGGCCTGATCGACGACTGGTTGCATGGCGGCATCCATCTTGCGGGCCAGATCCAGCAGCTCACCCAAAGGAAGTCCGGCCTCGACGAGTGACAGCCCGGCTTTGATCGGCTCGACATCACCCGGATCGAAGAGGGGCTCGGGAACAGAGCTGACGGGCTTGAGAAAGCCTTCGCGCACCACAACTTCGAGCAGGGTGGGGGGGATTTTGGTGCGAACGGCCAACTCATCGAGGGTTACCAGATCAGTGGCCGGATGCAGAGCCTCGAGCAAGGCTCGGTCCCAGGGATCCAGTGGGCGGGGGCCGGTCACGGCGCTCCAGATTAAGTCCACCAGGAGGCCCCGAACCTGAGCTCAGACCATCGCCGCCACTGATAGGGGCCAGCCGGTTAGTTGTTGTCCGATCGACTCGACATGGGCTGGATCCTTGGAGGCGACGAAACGCACCACCCCGGTACCGCGTAGTCGGGCCGTACGCGCAATCTGGCGGGCGACCGCCGGTGCCGGGTCGACGATGACTGTCTGGGCACCCGCCCGCTTCGCAATGAGAGGTGCCAGGAACGGATAGTGGGTGCATCCGAGCACCAGCGTGTCGACTCCGTGTTCGAGTACCGGATCGAGATGGCGGGCAACTGCTCGCTCAGCCTTCGATCCATCGATCGAGCCAGACTCCACGAGATCCGACCAGCCCGAACAAGCTCGAGCGACGATCTCGACATCCTCGGCGAACCGTCCCACCACCGAGGCGAAGAGTTCACCCTGGAACGTGGCATCGGTCGCCAGCACGCCAATGACGCCGCTTCGGGTCAGACTTCGGGCTGGCTTCACCGCCGGTTCCATGCCAACGAAGGGCACCGCTGGATGGGTGCGCCGAAGGTCGTGCAGGGCCGCCGCCGAGGCGGTGTTGCAGGCGAGGGCGATGACGGTGGCGCCTTCGGCGAGTAGGTATCCCACATTGCGATGAGTGATCTCGGCTACCTGGCTCAATGAACGCTCTCCGTAAGGAGCGTGGGAGCTGTCCGCCAAATAGAGAACATCGAGGTCGGGGCGAAGGCGTCGCAACGCCAGCAGAACCGACAATCCCCCCACTCCGGAATCGAGCATTCCGATCAATAGCCGGGAGTATCGTCGCTTTCCGAGTCGACAAGGAGTCTCTCCCGCATGGATCTCAACGGCATCTCAGCGATCGTCACCGGAGGTGCTTCCGGGCTTGGCGCCGCTACCTCGCGCAGGCTCGCCGAAGCCGGAGCGGTAGTGATCATTGCTGATCTGCAGGATGAGAAGGGGACCGAGCTGGCCACCGAAATCAAAGGCAGCTTCGTCCACACCGACGTCACCAAAGAGGAGATGGTGCAGGAGGCTGTCGAGGTCGCTATGGCAGCAGCACCCCTTCGGGCCGTTGTCAACTGTGCGGGTATTGGTCCGCCGGCGCGGACACTCAATCGAGACGGATCGCCCCACGCCCTGGATCACTTCCGAACCGTGATCGAGATCAACCTCATCGGCACCTTCAACACCATCCGCCTGGCGTCGGCGGCTATGGCCACGACCGAACCTCTCAGCGACGGGTTGCGGGGAGCGATCGTCAATACCGCCTCGGTGGCGGCGTACGACGGCCAGATCGGTCAGGCAGCCTATTCCGCCTCGAAGGGAGGCATCGTCGGCATGACGCTCCCGATCGCCCGCGATCTCTCATCGGTCGGCATCAGGGTCAACACCATCGCCCCGGGAATCATCGACACACCTTTACTGGCAGGGCTCCCCGAACCAGCCCGCACATCGCTGGGGGAGCAGGTGCTCTTCCCAAAGCGACTTGGCCAACCTGCCGAATACGCCGAACTCGCTTTGATGCTCCTCACGCACGACTACATGAATGCCGAGACGATTCGGATGGATGGCGGGATCCGAATGGCTCCTCGGTAGTCAGGCCGCCTTCAGAGCACCGACCTGGCGCTTGAGGTGGGCGACGATCGCTCCCATCCCCCGCAGACGTTGCGGGGTGATTACTTCCTCGAGCCCCATCCCTAGATAGAAGTCACCTTCGACGTCGAGGATTGCCTCGGGCGTCTCGCCGTTGAGACCGGCCGCCAGAATCCCGGCATAGCCGCGAACCGTCGGTGACTCCGGCGGGGCGTCAAAGAACAGTTGCACCTTCCCGTCCTCGAGACGGGTAGCGAGGAAGAACGGCGTCTGACACTCGTGCACCTGTTCCATGAGATCGCGGTGGGAAGCGATTTCGGGGGGGAGATCGGGAAGCCGGTTGGCGTAGTCGAGCAAGGCTTCGAGTCGAAATTGCTTGGGAGACGCCGCGAACACATCGACGATTTGGCGGAGGCGGTCGGGAAGCGGCATATCGACAGGAAGTGTAGAAACGGGCCCGATTTGATTTGCACTACGGTGATAGTGTTAAAGCGAACCCCCGGATCGAGGAGTAGAAATGTCGGTTGCGGCCGATCCTGCCGCCAAATTTCAGACGTACGCACACCCCGAGAGGGTGGTTTCGACCGAGTGGCTGGCGGAGCATCTCGAGGATCCCAACGTCGTGGTGGTCGAGTCGGACGAGGATGTCCTGCTCTATCACACGGGTCACATTCCGGGGGCGATCAAGATCGACTGGGTCGCCGACCTCAACGACCCTCTGGTCCGGGACTATCTCGACGAGGAACACTTCGCCGCACTGATGTCCAGGCACGGTATCTCGCCTGAAACCACCGTGGTCTTCTATGGCGATAACTTCAACTGGTGGGCCGCGTACGCCCTCTGGGTCTTCGAACTCTTCGGCCACGCCGACACCAGGCTCCTCGACGGCGGACGGGCGAAATGGGTCGAAGAAGGCCGACCTCTCAGCACCGATGAGCCCAGCCGGACCGAGACCTCTTATCCGGTTCCGAAGCGCAACGACCGTCGGATCCGGGCGTTTCTGGCGGACGTCCTTCCCCACTCGAAGGAAGGCAAGCCGTTGATCGACGTTCGCTCGCCCGAGGAGTTTCGGGGCGAACGCCTCCACATGCCCGACTATCCCAACGAGGGTGCTCTGCGGGGAGGACACGTTCCCGGGGCGCGCAATGTTCCATGGAAAAAGGCCGCTAACGACGATGCCACGTTCAAAGACTTTGCGGATCTCCAGAAGCTGTACGTCGATGAGGTGGGGCTCGATCGCCACGACGACGTCATCGCTTACTGCCGGATCGGAGAGCGGTCCGCCCACACCTGGTTTGTCCTCACCCAGCTGCTGGGCTTTGACACGGTTCGCAACTACGACGGTTCGTGGACCGAGTACGGGAACGCGGTGCGAGTCCCGATCGAGCGCCCCTAAGTCCCATAGTTTCTCCCCCCGCAGGGGGGAGTAGCGCCGAAGGCGGGTGGGGGGGAGAAACGAATTAGGCACGGTTCGCCACCCCCCTCGGCCCTGCGGGCCACTCCCCCCAACGCTCGCTCCCGCTCGCTGGGGGGAGAAACGGGAGAAGAGGTCACCCCCCAGCATCAGAAGGTTGAAAAGCCCGCGGGGACTAGGACTTGGCTAGGCGAAACACTCGACTGATCGGCAAGATCGTCTGACCCCGGGAGCGCAAGCAGCTCTTCGATCTGAGCTTCTAGCGAATGGCGATGATTGTCCGATGGAGCTGGTCGACGGTTTGCGAGACGGATGGAAAGTCCGATGACTTGTGCTTGCCCGGAGGTGGATCAGGTCCCCCCGGCCAGCGCAACCGATGGACCGGAGACTCGGGATCGATCTCCATCCCCATCCCATGGATGGCGACGTGGTGGTGATACCAACAAAGCGTGATGAGGTTGTCGGGGTGATGGCTCCCACCCCGGGAACGGGGATGGATGTGGTGGATCTGGAGCCGGTAACGGGAACGACAGCCCTCGATCGAACACATCCCCAGGTCCCGGGCCAGCACCAGGGCCCGGAGGGCGGGAGGAACC